>NZ_JBQQOC010000008.1:0-133328 GCF_052264515.1 Candidatus Corynebacterium faecigallinarum | reverse complement strand
GCGCCGTGGCCTCCACCCACGATGGAACGCGAATCGCCGCTGGTCGGAAGGAACCAGTGCAGCGTCACATCGGCAGTCTTCTCAGTGCACTCAGTAGCTTCAATGGAATCGGTATCTCTAGTAACTTCGACAGTCATTCCACCGAGTAGACCACCAGTACGTAGCCGCGGCGAGCATTCTGTTCGGGGTGAATACGTCGTACCCCGGAGGAGTTCGATTCACAGGGAACAGATAGACAGATCGGTCTGTATCTTTCGATTCGGATGAATTAAAGTCGGGGACATGACCACACCGACGATCACTACGGCGCAGGGCGGGAGACCATCCGTGAATCCCGCAACCGCACACTTCACCGCACCGGCGACCGGCCCTGCCCAGTGCCTGCACCAGGTGCGCACGGTCCCCGGCATCACCCGATCGCAGCTGCACGACGATCTCGGCATGTCCCAACCAACCATCACCCGCCACATCAGCACCCTCATCGACGCCGGTCTGGTGCACCAGGGCTCCCCGACCGCAGCGGGTGCCGTCGGACGTCCCGGCTCCACCCTGCACCCCGACGGTCACAACCTCACCGCACTCGGAGCCCACGTCGGCCTACGTAGCACCCAGCTCGTCGCCGTCGACGGTGCCGGACGCCCCCTGCGCACCCGCACCCTGCGCCTGCCGATCACGGAGCTTCAACCCGACGAGGCCCTGGAAGCCATCAAGCATGGGCTGACCAGCCTGGGGCGCGACCTGCCCAATCCGGTCGGCCTCGGCGTCGCCTTCTCCGCCCACGTCGACTACACCGGACGCATCAACGCACCCGAGTACGGCTGGGAGAACGTGGACCCCGCCGCCCATCTGGACGCCGGCATCCCCGTGGCCGTCTCCACCGGTGTCGGCGCAATGGCCGGTTCCGAGCTGGCCAGCTCGCCGCTGTACCCCCACGCCGACCCGCGGGCCTCGACGCTCTACATCTACGCCCGCGAGCTCGTCGGACACGCCTGGATCGTGGGTGACAGCGTCCACCAGCCCCACACCGGTTCCGCTCCGTCGGCCTTCAAGGAGATCGCCCACTCCGGCCCCTTCCCCACCACCGGCCACGGCCACCCGCTGGGGACGACCTCCGTGCTGGCCACCGCCCGGCAGCGGGGGCTACCGGCCACAACCATCACCGACCTCGTCGCCTTGAGTGAACACAACGAAACCGCCCGTGAGCTCCTCGACGAGCGCGCCCGGCTGCTGTCGCGCATCGTGTCACTGGCCGTGGACGTGGTCGACCCGACCACCGTCGTCTTCGCAGGTGAGACCTTCACTGCGGACGCCGGGACAGTCCGCTTCATCGCCGACGGGCTGCGCGGGGACGGTCGTCAGTTGAGCATCCAGCGGGCCGGGGACGGCATCCTGTCCCGGGCGGCGGCGGTCACCGCACTTCACCGCCTGTGGCAGGATCCGCTGGGAACTCTCGCAGGTCTCCCGTGATCCGGACGCTGACATAGTCAGGTCGCAGTCCCCGCCCCCGCTCCCCTCTCCCTGATGTCGGATAGGTGGGATCAATCGCCGGGATTTCCGCCCAGGAGCAGCAATTCTTCACACGTATCTGACACCGGCTCCGAAATCGAGCTGGCCGGGTCAGGCCGTGGCGTCGGCGAAAGCCCGGAAACGCTCCGACACGACCTGCGGGTCACGGGCCCAGCGGTTGTGACCCAGCGTGCCATCGAACTCCTCGACCTCGGCGGGGATCAGTGATGCCAGGGCATCACAGGATTCCACCGTGCAGTAGGTGTCATTGCTGAAGCGGGTCAACAGAACCGGAACATCCACACACGCCATGGCCGCCTGGTAGTCGATGTCCTGGCCGGTCAGGTCAGCGAGGGTGTTGTGGCGTCCGAACCGGGCCCACTCCCCCAGGTGGATGCCGGACTGGCGACCGTAGTTCGTGATGTCCAACCGTCCGTCCGGCCAGTATCCGAGCACCTTGCTGACACCGCCCATCACATAACCGCCGAAGAACAGGCGGGACCGCTCGGGGTTCGGGAACGTCCGGTACCACGGGGACCCACTGCCGACACCCATCATGCCGCGAACATTGAGCTCTGCAGTTTCCGGACGGGCCAGGAACAGCGAACCGATCTGGCCTCCCATCGAATGGGTCAGCAGGTAGGTCGGGTGATCCGCCTCCAGACCGAGGGCGGTCTTCGCCCCCTCGATGGTGCGCGGGTAGTCCTGGGACGCCAGATCGTGGTATCCCCACCGGTCGCGGCGGGTAGCCACCGCAGTGTTGTCACCCTGACCACGCAATTCGCCGACAGCCACGGAAAAACCCTGGTCGACCAGCGCTTCAGCGATCGGACGGTAGTAGCGTGCACCCATGCCGAACCCGGGCCACACCACCACCAACGGACCGTCGCCGGGGTACAGCCGCACCGGGGAGGTACTGCCGTCCGGCATGGTGACGCGGTAGACGGACGCGCCGGACGTCCCGGAAACTCTAGACATCGAGGAAGCGGACGTCCTTCGCATTGCGGGTGATGAAGCTACGTCGGGCCACGACATCATCGCCCATGAGGATGCTGAAGGTCTCGTCCGCGGAAGCGGCGTCCTCCAGGGTGACCTTCTTCAGCATCCGATCCGTCGGATCCATGGTGGTCTCCCACAGCTCCTTGGCGTTCATCTCGCCGAGACCCTTGTAGCGCTGGATGCCGTCGTCCTTGTTGATCTTACGGCCCTTCTCCAGCCCCTCCTTGAGCTGCTCATCGCGCTCGGCGTCGGAGTAGGCGAAGCCGGGCTCACCCTTGCCCCACTTCAGCTTGTACAGCGGCGGCATGGCGAGGTACACGTAGCCCTCCTCCACCAGCGGACGCATGAAGCGGAACAGCAGGGTCAGCAGCAGGGTGGCGATGTGCTGGCCGTCGACATCGGCGTCGGCCATGAGCACGATCTTGTGGTACCGCAGCTTGGAGATGTCGAACTCGTCGTGGATACCGGTACCCAGGGCGGTGATGATCGCCTGGACCTCGGCGTTCTTCAACACCTTGTCCAGCCGGGCCTTCTCCACGTTGAGGATCTTGCCGCGCAGCGGGAGGATCGCCTGGTACATCGAGTCGCGGCCGGACTTCGCCGAACCACCGGCGGAGTCACCCTCCACGATGTAGAGCTCGGACTTCACCGGGTCCTTGGAGCGGCAGTCGGCGAGCTTGCCGGGCAGCCCACCCAGGTCGGTGGCGGACTTACGACGCACCAGGTCACGGGCCTTACGGGCGGCATCGCGGGCCTGGGCGGAGGAGACTGCCTTGGAGATGATCGCCTTGGCCTCGGCCGGGTTGGCGTCGAACCAGGCGGCGACGTGCTCGTTGACCATCTTCTGCACGAAGCCCTTGATCTCGGTGTTACCGAGTTTGGTCTTCGTCTGGCCCTCGAACTGCGGGTCGCCGACGCGTACGGAGATCACGGCGGCCAGGCCCTCGCGGCAGTCATCGCCGGTGAGCTTGCCGTCCTTCTCCTTCATCAGCTTGTGGTCCCGGGCGTAGCGGTTCATCAACGAGGTCAGCGCGGCGCGGAAACCCTCCTCGTGGGTACCGCCCTCGATGGTGTTGATGGTGTTGGCGAAGGTGTGCACCGACTGGGCGTAACCGGAGTTCCACTGCATCGCGACCTCGACGTCGTGATCGTCGCCCTCGGCGTCGAAACCGATGATGGTGGGGTGCACCGTGGTCTTGGAGCGGTTGAGGTGGGTGACGTAGTCCTTCAGGCCGTCCGGGTAGTGGAAGACCTTGGTGCGCACCTTGGGGGCGGCTGCCTTCTCCTCGGCGGACTGCTCCTCCTCGGTCTTCGGCGCGGCGGCGTCCTCGGTGGCCTCGGCGGCGACGCTCTCGGCCTCGACCTCCTCCTCGACGATCTGCTTACGCTCGTCGGTGAGGGTGATGGTCAGACCCTTGTTGAGGAACGCCATCTCCTGCAGCCGACGAGACACCGTCTCGAAGTTGTAGGTGGTGGTCTCGAAGATCGCTGGATCGGCCCAGAACCGCTGCCGGGTACCGGTGCCACGGGCCTTCTTGACCTGCGCGAGCTCCTCGGGCAGGGAGTTGTTGAACTTCTGGTTCCACAGGTAGCCGTCGCGGGTGATCTGGGTCTCGACCCGGCTCGACAAGGCGTTGACCACGGAGATACCGACACCGTGCAGACCACCGGAGACGGCGTAGGCCTGGGAGTCGAACTTACCGCCGGCGTGCAGCTCGGTCATGACGACCTGGACGGTGGGACGCCCCGTCGGGTGCATCTCCACCGGGATACCACGGCCATTGTCGGCGACCTCGACGGAGCCGTCGTCGTGCAGGGTGACCTCGACCTTGTCGGCGTAGCCGGCCATGGCCTCATCGACGGAGTTGTCGACAACCTCCCAGATCAGGTGGTGCAGGCCGCGCTCACCGGTGGAGCCGATGTACATTCCGGGGCGCTTGCGGACGGCCTCCAGGCCCTCGAGGATGGTGATGGAATCCGCGCCGTAGTCACCGTTGTTCTGGGGGATGTTCTCGGCCTCAGCCACAGTCGCTACCGTTCCTTTACGAGACTCGTCTTGTCCTGGAAGCTCCAGGACACTAACCACACCATCATACCAGCTGACTACCAGCTGACGTGCCGATCAGCCGTAGGTATCGCGAGGTCCGCGTCCCGAAACATGCAGTGGCCCATGCCGCCAACTCGGCGCCTTCGGCCCGTAGATCTTCAACTCGGCGACGACGTCCGGCCCGACCCTGCGGGCGATGGTCTGCAGAATGGTGGTCTGCATCAGCCGCAGGTTGGTCGCCCAGGCGGTGGAGTCACTCTCGATGTGGAGGTGTCGTTTCTGCTCGTTGTACTTCACCACGCGGGTATGTCCGGCGATGTTCTCTCCGACGATCTCCGGCCACGCACTACGCAGCTGCCCGATCGCGAAGTTCCGTGACCAGCCATTACGTCGGATCTCCTTGACCACGAGCTCGTTGAAAGCGCCGGGGTCACGGTAACTCCGGTCGAGCCGTCCGTCGTAGCGGGTCTTCATACGTTTCGGACGCCGCCCCCGTCGCCGAGGGTTGTACGGCGTGCGGCGCCCGGCGGTGCCGGGGGTGTCGCCACCGTTGCCGGACGTGGCATCGGCGCTCGCCGCCGCGCCGTCCCGCCCATTTCCGGTGTCTTTCCTGCGTGTCGGACGCCCCGACAACGCCTTGAGCATCTCCAGGCGATCCTCGATGGGATCATTCATGACAGCTCCGAAATCCGGCCGTCATCGGTGTCGGTCGCCCGGACCTGGTGGACGGTCGCCTTCTCCAGCAACGCCTCGGGGATGTCCTCCCCCACCGCAGCGGTGATCAGCACCTGTTCGGCATCGGAGGCGAGCTCCACCAGTGCTGCGCGGCGGGTACGGTCCAGTTCGGCGAAGACATCATCGAGGATGACCACCGGCTCCGTGCCGTCCGCCCGGTGCATCCGGTGTGCGGCCAGACGCAGCGTCAATGCGAATGACCAGGATTCACCGTGGCTGGCGAAGCCCTTCGCAGGCTGGGACCCCAGGGTCAGCAGCATATCGTCCCGGTGCGGACCGACCAGGGTGATGCCCCGGTCGAGTTCCTGGGATCTCCTGGTCGCGAAGCCTTCCAGCAGCAGTGCTTCAGCAACATCCGGGTCGAGAAGCTGCGGTTCCCCCGGTCCCCCGTGGTCACCGACGGTGGCGGTGTAGGAGATCAGGGCAGGACGCGACCCCGGTGCCAGCCGGGCGTAGGTGTCTGCGACGTGTGGGGCGAGGTCGTGGACCAGCTGCACCCGGGCCGACATGATCTGGCCGCCGAGGTGGGCCAGCCGGGCGTCCCACACGTCGAGTGTGGCCAGCGCGGACTCATCGGTGTCACCACTGCGCAACAGGGCATTGCGCTGGCGCAGGGCCTTGTCGTAGTCGCTGCGCACCCCGGCCAGACGCGGATAGCGGGCGATCATGGTCTGGTCGAGGAACTGGCGGCGCTGTTCCGGCTCGCCGCGGACCAGGGCGAGGTCCTCCGGGGCGAACAGGGTGGTGCGCACGACACCGGCGATGCCGCGCTGGTTCTTCACCGCGGTCCGGTTCACCGCCGCCTGGTTGGCGCCCTGGGCATTCAGGACGAGGTGGGCGGTCAGCTCGCGGCCCTGGTTGACTGCGGTGGCGGAGATCCGGGCGGACGGTTGTCCCTGGCGCACGAGGGCGGCGTCCGAACTGATCCGGTGTGAGCCCAGGTGGGCGAGGTAGCCGAGGGCCTCGATGATGTTGGTCTTGCCGTTGCCGTTCGGGCCGGCGAAAACCGTGATTCCCGGGGTCAGCTCGACGTCGAGCTGACGCCAGGAGCGGAAGTCACCGAGATGGAGCGAGCGAATGTACATGTCAGCCGGGCAGGCGGACCGGCATCAGCAGGTAGGTGAAGGTGGATTCCGGGGTCGGGAAGGTCCCGTCGGTGGACTGCTCGGGCAGCTCGGAGGGCTCGGGCACCAGGATGGCCGACCGGGATGCCTGGTTGAATCCGAAGACCACGCGGTCGGTACCGATGGAACCCAGACCATCCTTGAGGTAGCTGGGGTGGAAGGCGATGACCAGCGGCTCGCCGGCGAAGGCGCAGGGTAGCTGCTCCTTGGCTTCACCGAGGTCACTGCCGCCGGCGGAGAGGGTGAGGTTGCCTTCGCTGAAGTCCAGCTTCACCGGGGAGTTTCCGTCGGTGACCAGGGAGACACGTCGGATCGCGTCGAGCAGCGGCGAGATCTCCACGCTGGCCAGGGAAGTGTGGCTCTTCGGCAGCAGGGAGCGGAACTTCGGGAAGTCCGCGTCGATGAGCCGGGTGGTGGTGCGACGTTCTGCGGTGGAGATACCGAGAAGACGGCCACCTTCGGGGTCCAGGGCGATTTCGACCGGCTCACCGTGGGCGTCCAGCGACTTGGCCGTCTCGGCGAGGGTACGGGCCGGGATGAGGAGTTCTCCGGAGATGTCGGCCCGGGCCGGTGCCCAGTCCAGGGTGCGCACGGCGAGGCGGAAGCGGTCGGTGGCGGCGAGCACGAGGTGCTCGCCGTCGATCTCCATGCGGATACCGGTGAGCATCGGCAGGGTGTCGTCGCGGCTCGAGGCGGTGGCGACCTGGGTGATGACCTGGGCGAAGAGATCCGGGTCCAGGGTTCCGGCGACCTGCGGGAACTCCGGGAGGACGGGGTAGTCCTCGATGGTCATCGCGGGCAGCTCGAAGTGGGAACTACCGCAGTTGACCTGGACCTTGGTGCCGTCGAAGTCGAGCTTGACCGGCTTGTCCGGCAGGGCGCCGATGATGTTGGACGCCAACCGTCCGGCGACCAGGACCTGGCCTGGCTCGGCGACATCGGCGGAGACACGAACCTTGGTGGACACCTCACGGTCGAAGCCGGAGAGCTGGAGGCCGTCCTCGGTGGCGTCGATGAGCACACCGCGCAGAATCGGCTGGCTGGCTTTGCTCGGAAGGTTGCGTGCCACCCAGGCCAGTGCCGAGGAAAAATCATCCTTGGACACGGTGAAGCTGACGTGCTGGTCCACGCGAGGGGTCCTTTCTCTGGCGAGTCTCTGGTCGAGTCCTTTTGCTGGAACTCACACTAGCCGACCTGTCGGACTCACGGTACCGAGCGGCCATCCTGGCCGAGCTCGTCCGGGAGGGCAGAACGTCGAGGCGATCCGGCGATGTGCACACCGGTTGTTTCTTCTTGGAGTTTTACATGGAAATTTCGGTAGTAGCAGTAGGGGGTGTGGATTCTGTGGATAACAGACGATCCTGGCGGTCTCTCTGCTGGTCAGGTTCGTGGCCGTCGGCTGCGGATTTTGTGCACACTGGGTGCATGTGAGTGTGGATAACTGGGGCGAAATGTGGATAACGTCCGGCGGGTGGTAGTTATCCACAATTTGTGCACTTGGTGCCCTGTTGCTGTCCACTGCTTATCCACAGCGGTGACCTGCGCTTATGTCGAAGTTGGAGTAGTACTCACACTGCCGTGACCTGCTGAATTACAAGAATGTCATTTGTCCACATCTCGGTGATGGAATGTGGATGGTGCAGGTCGAGAGACGCCGCATTGGCCTGGTCGCGTTGCTGGATGTGACGAAGATCACTTAATGACACGCCGTGAATTACAAGAATGTGCAGTTCTCTGTGGAATTGTGGACAACTTCTCGAACCTGCAGGTCATACAGTGTGGAGAACTGTCAGTTGCTTGTCCATAACTGGAGGGATCCGGTGGAAAAGCACGTGGACAAGTCTACAACCCCTGGTCAGGCCCTGCCGTGCCCAGTCGACCCCCGCTGGCCCCCGCGCTGGCCCCCGCCGACCCCAGTCGACCTCATCCGGTCCCCCTCTGGCCCCCGCCGGCCGGTGACAACGTCGGCCACCGGAGCGTCCTACTGACTGCGTCCTACTGACAGCCTCCTACTGACAGCGTCTTACTGGCGCGCGCGCGACTTGATGCGCTGGGTGAGCTCCTGGATCTGCTGGAACGTCTTGCGATCCTCCTGGATCGTCGTGCGGACCTTGCGTTCGGCGTAGATCACGGTCGTATGGTCGCGGCCACCGAAGACCCCGCCGATCTCCTTGAGCGGAAGCTCCGTCAGTTCGCGGCACAGGTACATCGCCAGCTGACGGGCGGTGACCAGGTAGCGGTGCTTCGCCTTGCCGATCAGTTCATCGGGGGTCACGTTGAAGTAGCTGGTGATCACCTCGATGATGATCTGCGGAGTGACCTCGACGTCCTTGGGATCAGGCATGATGTCGCGCAGGGCGACCTCCGCAGCCTCCTTGGTCACCGGCTCCTTACTCAGGGAGCAGTACGCGGTGACACGGATCAGCGCGCCCTCGAGCTCACGGATCGACTTCTCGTAGCGGCTGGCGATGAGCTCGAGTACGTCGTCCGGCAGGTACGTGCCCTCCATCTGCGCCTTCTTCGACAGAATCGCCATGCGGGTCTCCAGGTCCGGCGTCTGCACGTCGGTGATCAGTCCACCCTCGAACCGGGTGCGCAGCCGATCCTCCAGGGTGTTCAGCTGCCACGGCGGACGGTCCGAGGACAGCACGATCTGCCGGTTGGCCTGCTGCAACGCATTGAAGGTGTGGAAGAACTCCTCCTGGGTGCTCTCCTTACCCTGGAGGAACTGGACGTCGTCGACGATGAGCATGTCGAGGTTGCGGTAGCGCCGCTTGAACTGTTCACCACGACCGTCACGCACCGAGTTCACGAACTCATTGGTCATCTCCTCACTGGAGATGTAGCGCACCTTCATGCCGGAGCGCAGGTCACGGGCGTAATGGCCGATCGCGTGCAGCAGGTGGGTCTTGCCCAGGCCCGAATCACCCCAGATGAAAAGGGGGTTGTAGGCCTGCGCCGGACGCTCCGCCACCGCCCGGCAGGCAGCATTGGCGAACTGGTTGGACGACCCCGTGACGAAGGTGTCGAAGGTGTAGTCCGGGTTCAGCCGGTTCTCGCTGTTGTCCCGGACCTCGCCGCGCGTGTTCTGCACCTCGTTTGCACTGCCACCACGCTGCTGGAAATGGGAGCCGGTGAGATCCTCCCAGTGCTGGCGTTGCCGCTCCGGGGTTGTTCCCGGTTCGCCCTGTACGCCCTGGTTGAAGTTGGTGGGAGCAGACCCGCCGGCCGGCGGCATGTTCTGCTGGAGTCCTGAGTGCATGGGTCGCTGCATGCCCGGCTGTACGCCGGGCTGCATGTCCCGCTGCATGTCCCGTGGCATTCCGGGCTGCATACCCGACTGTGGGGAGTGAGCGGACTGCGGCGACCCGGAGTCATGGTCGTGGCCGGATTCCCGCTGGTAGTCCATCTCGGGGATCCGCTCCGCTTTCGGGATTACGGTCGGCTCCGAGTCACCCTCCGGAGTCGCGTCCTCCACACTCAGCGACAGAGTCACCGGGTAGCCGACCTCCTCGTAGAGGACATCGCAGATGAGTTCGGACAGGTGGGTCTCGGTCTCGGTGCGGACCCACTTCGACGGTGCCGTGAGCACGACGATGCGGTTCACCAGGATCACCGGGGTGAGCTGGCGCAACAGACTACGGTGCCGTTTCGTCAGCCTGGGGAATTCGGCGGAGTCTTCGTCGGCGCTGACCCAGCGGTCGACCAGGTTCGCCCAGATGTCCGGGAAATTGAGGGCATCGGGCATGTGGGCGAGGGTCCCTTTCTTGGGCTGTGCAGTCTGTGCAGTCTGTGCGGGCGGTGTGGGCGGCGGCGGTATCCACCGTTTCTCCGCATTGTTCCCCCAACAGTGTTCACACCGCGGGAGGTGCCCTGAACTGGGTATCCACATCTTTGTGCACATATGTGGATAACTCGCTCGGGCGCGTTCTGCACATCGTACCGGCACGGTGTGGACAACTTCAACCCTCTCTTGTGAATGCGGACTGACCTGGGAAAACTACCCCTCAACCGGAGGTTCAGAGTCTCAGGGTGGATAGAGTTATCCACATTAGGTCGAGGTGACCTGGGAGGATTTTCAGCGACCTGCAGGTTCACATGTGGACAACTATGTGGGGAGAGTGTCCAGGGCGGTCGGACCACAGGGTGACTTGCGGCGTGGCGGTCAACTAAATGACAAAGGTGTACTTCTGTTTTCCTCGCGTTGTTCCCCGGTGTTCTTCCGTGTCGCTTTTTGATATACGACCCAGAACCACGTAGGGTTTAGATCGTCTTCGAGTGACACTGTGGCTGTCGCGACCGATCGGTGATCGGTCCGTCATCACCGTCTCACTCAACACCGTCACAGGACGGAGGGACAGTGCAAGGTACCTCCGGGTGCCGTTACCGTCCCACCCCCACCGACCGCAGTCGCGGTCCTCTGCGCCGACCGGGCTGCACCACAGTCCAGCCGGTATGCGATCGCGGCGAACGATAAGAACAACTTGAAGGAGTGAGTACCGTGGCCAAGGGCAAGCGTACTTTCCAGCCCAACACCCGTCGTCGCGCTCGTAAGCACGGCTTCCGCGCTCGCATGAGCACCCGCGCCGGCCGCGCCATCGTCTCGGCCCGTCGCCGCAGGGGCCGCAAGAGCGTCTCCGCGTAACACACGCGGAAACCAACACCACCGCAGTGCTTTCCCCGGAACACCGTCTCCGGTCGACCTCGCTTTTCGGCGAGACCGTCCGCCGAGGCAGGAAGAAGGGGGCGCGCACCGTGGTGGTGTATCTGTATGTCCAGGGGGGCACGTTCACCGGGGGTCCGCGCATGGGACTCGTCGTCTCGAAGGCCGTCGGCAACGCCGTGACGCGCCACGCGGTGTCGCGGCGTCTACGGCATGTCACTGCAAGCGTCCTACAGGACCCGCAGGACGCAACGCTGGAACCCGGCGCCTGCCTCGTGCTGCGCGCACTGCCGGCCGCGGCGACGGCGAGCTCGAAGGAGTTGGAGGCCGATGTGCGACGGGCACTCCGGCGACTCAGCGCCTGAGACGGGGTCGCACACCGGTGCCCAGTCTGGCGCCGAGCATGGCCCCCACTCTGGCCCCCAGTCTGGCGCCCAGCGTGGCACCGAGTCTGGCGGGAATCGCGGGACACCAACCCCCGGAGACACCTCCGCCGGCCGTGCCCGACTGACACGACGTCTCATTCTGGGTTACCAGAACTATCTTTCACCCCTTAAACTGGGACCGTCGTGCCGTTTTGAGCCAACCTGCAGCGCGTACGCCCTGACTGCCCTGTCCCGGCATGGTCTGATCAAGGGTGTCATCCTCAGTGTGGGCCGCCTCGCCAGATGTGGACCGTGGCACCCCGGCGGCTGGGACCCTGTCCCGCCGGCACGCCGCCGGACGAAGAAGTAACACACAAGTCCGACTTGTTCGACAAGACCGACCAGACCGACCATCTTCCGACAACAAGGAGATTGCACTAGCAGTGCTTGACTTCATCTACTACCCCATCTCGGCGGTGCTGTGGTTCTGGCACAAAGTCTTCGGCTTTGTGCTGGGCCCGGACTCCGGCCTCTCCTGGGCCCTCGCGATCATCTTCCTCGTGGTGACCATCCGCAGTCTCCTCGTTCGCCCCACCATCAAGCAGCTGCGCTCCAGCCGCAAGATGCAGGAAATGCAGCCGCGAATGCAGGCGATCCGTAAGAAGTACGCCAACGATCAGCAGCAGCAGGCACTGGAGATGCGCAAACTCCAGAAGGAGATGGGTGTCAACCCGCTCGCCTCCTGTCTGCCGATGCTGGTGCAGATCCCGATCTTCATCGGCCTGTTCCACGTGCTTCGCTCCTTCAACCGCACCGGTGACGGCATGGGTCAGCTCGGCATGACCATCGAGGAGACCCGCAACACCTCGAACTACGTCTTCGGTGTCGACGAGGTCCAGTCCTTCCTGGACGCCCGCCTGTCCGGTACCCCGCTGTCCGGCTTCATCTCCATGAGTGAGGACGCCTTTGGCGCATTCTCCGCCGATGGTTCGGTCGACTTCGAGCGCTGGAACATCATCATCGTCGTTCTGCCGCTGATGGCGATCGCCTCGGTGCTGATGCACTTCAACGCCCGCATGTCGATGGACCGGCAGAAGAAGCGTCAGGCTGCGCAGCCGAAGAAGAAGGCGGGAACTGCGCAGGAAGACATGATGCAGAACCAGATGATGATGATGCAGAAGCTGATGCTCTGGGTCATGCCGGTGATGATGTTCGCCGGTGGTTTCCTCTGGCAGGTCGGTCTGGCCGTCTACATGTGCGCCAACACCACCTGGATGTTCGTCCAGCAGCTCCTCGTCTTCCGCAAGATGGACCGCGAAGAGGAGGAGGAGAAGGAGGCGAAGCTCGCCGCCAAGCGCACCAACGCCCCCAAGCCGGGTAAGAAGCCGAAGGGCGGCGCTGCTGCCGCTGCCGCCAGCGCCGGCAATGTCGCGACGGTGTCCGGAGAGGACGCTGGGGACGCTCAGGACGCTCAGGACGCCCTGGAGGGCCCGGACGGTGCCGAGGTCGTCAAGGATGCTTCTGCAGTCTCCCAGGCCTCCAGCGGCTCCGCTGAGGGCGCCGGCTCCTCCTCCAAGTTGGATGACGAGCAGGCCCGGAAATACCGCGCCCAGGCCGAGACGATGACCCCCGAGGCCCTCGACTCCGCCATCACCCGACTGCAGGACGTCATCGACAACCCGCCGTCGAAGAACCAACGAAAGAAGCGTGGCCGGAACCTCGAGTTCCTCGCCATCCTGGAGGACGTCAAGCAGTCCAAGGCCTGACTCCCCTCGCACCGACGCCCCGACCTTCATGGTCGGGGCGTCCTGCTGTCTGGGATGGAGTCCACTGCCGCTATGCTGGACCTCGTGAGTATCGACGACGTTCCAGAGATCCCCGCCATCGCCACCGAGGTCTTCGGTGACCGTGCAGCACTGGCTGTGTCCTACGCTGGCTGGCTGGCGGACGCCGGCGTTGTCCGTGGGCTGATCGGCCCACGTGAGGTTCCCCGCCTGTGGGACCGGCACATCCTGAACAGTGCCGTGCTGGGCGACGTCATCGACGAGGGGGCTCGTGTGGTGGATGTCGGCTCCGGTGCCGGGCTTCCCGGTATCCCGCTGGCGATCGCCCGCCCGGATCTGACTGTCCAGCTGGTGGAGCCGCTGCTGCGACGGGCTACCTTCCTCAAGGAGGTCGTTGACGATCTGGGTTTGACCAATGTCGAGGTGTACCGGGGTCGTGCCGAGGAGAAGGACATCATCTCCGCGGTGGGTGGCGCGGACGTGGTGACCTCCCGCGCCGTCGCCCCGGTCGGACGTCTCATCCGGTGGTCGCTGCCCCTGGCGCGTAAGGGCGGTGCGGTGAAAGCGCTCAAGGGTTCCTCCGTGACCGAAGAGCTGGTGCGCGATCGCAATGAGATCCGTAAGGCCGGAGGATCCGACGGTGAGGTCGTGTCGGTCGGCGAGGGTGTGTTGTCGCAGCCGACGTTCGTGGCCGTGGTGGAGCGACGCCGCTGAGCGTCAGTGGGGACGATGTGACGCTGAATGACATTGTTGTCATTTCGGTCCGGTGCATCGACGCCACGGCCGATGTTTCACGTGAAACCTCCGTTGTTCACACGGGGGAAGACGACTACTGTTGAGGGTTAGACGGGGACACCGTGAATGTTTCACGTGAAACCCCTCCCCCGCTTCTTGACCGTCCGGGGCAATACACTGTGCAAAGGTAGTTCATGATTCCATCTGAGTGGAATGACACCCCCATCGCTGATGCGGCCCGTCGGGCAGCGCGCATTCAGAACCCGGAGCGTCTCACCCTGAACCGGCCCTCAACGACCCGTATCCTCACGGTGTCGAATCAGAAGGGTGGTGTCGGCAAGACCACCTCAACGGTGAACCTGGCGTGGGCGTTGGCATTGCACGGGATGAAGGTTCTGGTCGTCGACCTCGACCCGCAGGGTAACGCCTCGACTGCTTGCGGTGCCGAGCACCGGATGGGCACACCGTCCAGCTATGAGCTGTTGATCGGTGAGAAGAAGCCGGATGAGGTCATCCAGGTGAACTCGGAGAACGAGAATCTGCACTGCATTCCGGCGACCATCGATCTCGCCGGAGCGGAGATCGAACTGGTGTCGATGGTCCGGCGTGAGTACCGACTCACCGATGCGCTACGTAAGAGCTATCTGGCTGAGGCCGGATACGACTACGTCTTCATCGACTGCCCGCCGTCCCTGGGCCTTCTCACGATCAACGCCATGAACACTGCCACCGAGGTGCTCATCCCGATCCAGTGTGAGTACTACGCCCTGGAGGGTGTGGGGCAGCTCCTCAACAACATCACGATGATCCGCGAGCACCTGAACCCGAGACTGCATGTCTCCGCCGTACTGTTGACGATGTACGACGCCCGGACGAAACTGTCGGAGCAGGTCGCCGAGGAAGTCCGGACCCACTTCGGCAGTGCTGTTCTCGAGAACCAGATACCACGGAGCGTCAAGGTCTCGGAAGCTCCCGGCTACGGCAAGACCGTTCTTCAGTACGACCCGGGTTCGCGGGGTTCCCTCGCGTACTTCGATGCTGCAGTGGAACTCGCCGAGCGCGGCGACTACCTGCCGCTGGAAGAGACCGGCCCCATCGGCGTCGCGCCTGAGCTTCACACCACGGAGAAGAACTGATGACTGAAAAGAAGAAGAAGCCGGCCGCTCCCCAGATGCCGAAAGCCGAGACTCAACGCGGCGGACTGGGCCGGGGACTCGGCGCACTGATTCCCACCGGGCCCTCGAAGCCTCGTCTGGGCGCGGGCGCTGCCGATGTGATTCTCGGTACCGGACACTCCTCCCCCGCCGGCGCGTCGGCGACTCGCGGCGCCGAGAAGTCATCATCAGATGGCTCCACCGCTCCGGGATCGTCGACCGTCACGCGCGGCGGCACGTCATCCGGAACCGACTCTGTTACCTCGACAGGTCAGCGTCACAGTGACGTTTCTCCCGTGGAGACCAGTGAGGGTGTAAGTTCCGTCAGTGACGCCGCTGAAACTCCGAATGACTTCGGTGCCAGCTATCGTGAGATTCCGATCGCTGAGATCCGGCGGAATGTGAAGAATCCTCGTGAGGTCTTCGAGGAGGAGCCGCTCAACGAGCTCGTTCACTCGATCAAGGAGTTCGGCCTTCTTCAGCCGATCGTCGTCCGCCCGCTCGAGGCCAACAGTTTCGAACTCATCATGGGTGAGCGCCGCCTCCGTGCGTCCAAACTTGCCGGCCTCGAGCTCATCCCCGCCATCGTTCGCGAGACCGATGACGAAGACATGCTCCGCGATGCTCTCCTGGAGAACATTCATCGTGTCCAGCTCAACCCGCTTGAAGAGGCCAGCGCATACCAGCAGCTGCTGGAGGAGTTCGGCGTCACCCAGGGTGAGTTGGCCAAGCGACTGGGGCGCTCCCGTCCCCTGATCACCAATATGCTGCGTCTGCTGCAGCTGCCGGTCACCACACAGCGCAAGGTGGCTGCAGGTGTGCTCAGTGCTGGCCATGCCCGTGCTCTGCTGGGCGTGAAGACTGGACAGGAGGACCAGGAGCATCTGGCAGACCGGATCGTTGCCGAGGGGCTCAGTGTGCGTGCGACCGAGGAGGCTGTCGTGCTGCTCAACCGCGGTGACGGTCAGGAGAAGTCGCAGCGAAAGCGCGCAGTGCGTGAACAGCCCGAGGCGGTCCAGCACTGGGCATCGTCCGCAGCGGACGCCCTCGATACCCGCGTGACCGTCCAGATGGGTGCCCGCAAGGGAAAGATCGTCGTTGAGTTCGGCGACGAGGACGACTTCGAACGCATCACTGATCTGCTGAAGCTTCCTCGCGAAGACTAGGTCAATGTTTCACGTGAAACCAGGGGGTGGGGTTTCACGTGAAACATTAGTTACCAGAACCACGGCAAAAGCCGCACTGTCTCTATAAGTCCCGGTAGACTGATAGCGGACGACGTAAGGAGCGCCGGTGGAGATCAGGTACAGTGCACTTCGCCTTGACGGTGATGCCCAAGTGGAGGCCGACGCTGCCCGAGATACCTTCTGGGAACTCCCTCCCGGGGCAGAATCCGATGACGCGGTCTTCGACAAGCAGATGTGGGTCCAGACCGTGATGTACCGGTGGGGCATCTGCGGCTACACCGCGTACGTCAGCACCGGCGACGTCGGAAGCGGTGAACGTGCAGCGGCATCAGTGTTCTTCGCTCCCCCGTCCTACTTTCCCGGCTCCTTGGCCATGCCCTCTGGTCCGGTCTCCGGTGACGCGATCCTGATCTCGAATGTCTTCGTGGATCAGCCCTACATGGGTCTGTATCTCGAGCACAGCCTGATCGACACCGTCGTCACTGAGGCGGAGCGACGTGGCATCGTAGCTGTGGAGGCCTTCGGGCGCAATGACGCCGACACTCCGGAGGGTTCCTACTTCCCGGAGGGCTACCACGGGTGGGAGGAGCGTCCGCACAGTGGTGACCTTGAGGGTGCCCCGGTGCTGTCGGCGGACATCCTGGAACAGCAGGGCTTCGAGATTATCGGAAAACACCCGCGCTTTCCCCGGTACCGCAAGGACCTGAACAGTGCGGCATCCCTGTTCAGTGACTTCGAGGCGGACACGCACGCCTTGCTGAACAATTCGGCCCCGCTGAGCACCGTACTCGGCGGCCAGTGGGCCTGACGGCGGGATCAGGCCCCAGAGCCATGCGAAGGGCCCTCCAGGAGACTCAGGCGGGTTCTAACCCCTTCAGGACCCGGACTCCGCCGCCAACAGGTCAGCAAAGCGGTAGGTGCCGGTTGGTGCAGTGTCGGCGTCCAGCAGGTACAGCCGCTTCACGGCAACCACCAGCGCCTCTGCGATGGTGTCCCGGGCATCTGGATCGGTCAGCACAGCGACATCATCTGGGTTCGACAGGTAACCAGCGACGAATTGCACGGCCGGCATCTGTGTCATCCGGAGAATATCCCAGGTCCTGCGGTGGCTGTGAAGATTGGTCAACGAGGTCCGGGCCGACACCTCACGCAGGATATAGTTCGACAGCTTCTCGCCGCTCACAGAGGACCGCCCGATTTCCGAGCCGAAGTAGAACGAAGCCGCACCATGTGCGCGCTCATTCGGGTAGGAGTCCGCTCGTAGCGAGATCATCAGGTCCGCACCAAAAGCATTCGCGATCGAGGCCCGGTCCAGGTGTGAGGGGTTACCGGTCCGCGGTCGCGAGATGATCGTCTCGATACCTGCGGCGATCATCCGGCCCTCGGTCCTGGTCGCCAGGTCCCACAGGATCTCCTCTTCGGTGATCGATCCGTAGGGCCCCTTGACGATCTGGCCGTGCTCACCATCGCCCAGGCCCGGATCGAGCACGATTCGTTTGCCGGTGAGTTGTGGACCCGCGGCACGGATCCGTTCCTTCTCGCGGATGGCCTGCGGTGACCCACCGGTGATCCGACGGCCGAGGTAGCGCAGTGACCGCAGGGTGGACGGGCCGCAAATGCCGTCGACGGTCAGACCGTAGTTCAGCTGGTAGAGCCGTACTGCGGAGTGGGTGTCCTCCCCGAAGTGGCCGTCCACCCGGCTGGTGAAGAATCCCAGGTCCAGCAGGTGTGACTGGAGCTCGGCGACGTCGTCACCGACGAAGTACGCATCGGGCGGCTGCAGGGACAACACCCGTGCGCCGAGGGTGTACGAGGCCTCGCGGAGGGCACGCAGCGTGCCGTCGGTGATCGTCCCGTCAGCGTCGATCCCACGATGCTGCTGGAAAGCCTGAATCGCCGTTTCCAGCGCAGGATCGAAGTACTCGTCCTCCGGGGTCCACTGCTGGGAACCATCGCCAGCGGCATCACCATCGAAACCGTCGATGAAGCCGAGCCGGGCGAGAGTTCCCCGCACCTCGGCTACGCGGGGACTGCTGTCCCCTACCCGAAACCTGTCTCCGAACATCGAAACCACCAGATCCGCTACGCAGTGAGTCCGTCGAGTACTGCCACGAGATCGTCCTTGGACTGCCTGCCGTGGAGTTCGACGACCTTCTTGCCGTCCTTGAACACCATCAGGGCAGGGATGCTCATGACCTGGAACATGGCAGCCAGGCCGCGCTCCTCCTCGACGTTGACCTTGGCCACGGACACCTTGTCGGCGTAGTCGGCAGCGATCTCGTTGATCGTCGGCTCCATCTGCAGGCACGGCTGACACCAGCCTGCCCAGAAATCGACAAGCACGGGCTGCTCGGCATCAATGACGCTCGAGCGGAAGGATTCCTGCGTCACGGCGAGGGGTTGGTTCATTCGTGAATCTCCTGGGGTTGGGCACACGTATGAACGCGATCTTACCTGTACGGGTCGCCAACTACACTCTCCGGAGCGTCACGGTCCCGACACGATTTCGTCACACTTGCGTCAAGGCCGGTATGAACGCGGAATCGGCGGACCCGGCACCTGTCAGGGGCCTGTCACACGCCTGTCACCTGCCTGTCAGTGGCCTCTGGGGACTGTCTCCATGCAGCCTCCCGAGGCTGTCTACAGCGCAGCCAGGTACGCCTCGGCGTCCAGCGCGGCGCGGCAGCCCGAGCCGGCGGCGGTGATGGCCTGCTGGTAGTGCGAGTCCACCAGGTCACCGGCAGCGAAGACACCGGGCAGCGAGGTCGCGGTGGACGGCTCGGCGACCTTGACATAGCCGTTGTCCTGCAGCTCGACCTGGCCCTCGAAGACCGTGGTCCGCGGATCGTGGCCGATGGCGACGAACATGGCGTCCATCGGGACCTCACGGGTCTCGCCGGTGACGGTGTCCTTCAGCTTCAGGGCCCGGACGGTCCCCTCGCCGAGGACCTCCTCCACCGTGGCGTTCATGATCATGTCGATCTTCGGGTTGTTGCGGGCGCGCTCCTCCATGATGGCGGAGGCACGGAACTCGCCACGGCGGTGAATGATAGTCACCTTGTCGCCGAACTTGGTGAGGAAGTCGGCCTCCTCCATCGCCGAGTCGCCACCGCCGATGACGGCGATCTGCTTCTCCTTGAAGAAGAACCCGTCGCAGGTCGCGCACGCCGAGACGCCGTGGCCCAGCAGCGCTTCCTCGCCAGGAACACCCAGGTAGCGCGGAGCGGCACCGGTGGCGAGCACCACGGTGCGGGCGTGGAACTCCTCATCGTCGGTGAAGACCTTCTTGATGCCGCCGGCGAGCTCGACCCGCTCGACGTCCTCCATGCGCAGATCCGCACCGAAACGCTCGGCCTGGTTGCGCATGTCATCCATCAGCGCCGGGCCCATGATGGACGCCGGGAAGCCCGGGAAGTTCTCGACTTCGGTGGTCTGCATCAGCAGACCGCCGAAATCCATCCCCTCGAAGACCAGCGGCTTGAGTTCGGCGCGTGCGGCGTAGATGGCGGCGGTGTAACCGGCGGGGCCGGAGCCGATGATGATGATGTCGTGGACAGTGGGGGTGGAATCGCTCATGCAGATGATTCTAGCCATGTTGTCCAGCCCCCGAAGCACCTCGTGGTGAGTACGTCACCAGGCAGTCGCGAGTGACGCACGGCTCACTCCCCCGCTCACTCTTCGGTGAGCCGTTGTCGCAGATGCGCCCGGGCACGGGCACGCCGGGACTTCACCGTCCCCACCGGCACACCGAGATGCTCGGCTGTGCGGTCCAACGGCCAGTCGTGGACCTCGGTGCACATGAACACATCCCGTAGCCCCGGATGCAGGCTGTTCACCGCGTCATTCAGGACGAGACGCTGCACCGCGCGTCCGGCGTCCACCGCCCGACGGCACGTCAGCTCGGGCAGCGGAACATCCTGGTCGAGAGACTGGTGGGAGTCCTCGTTGCGCCGGGATATCCGACGGACGTGGCTCAATGCGGTATTGCGCGCGATGGTGCACAGCCAGGACGCCGCGGATCCGGCTCCCCGGAACGTCGCTGCGGTGCGGTGGACCTTCAGCAGTGCGTCCTGAAGCAGGTCGGCGCGGTCGTCGTACGGGACGCCCGCCTGGCTCAACGTCCAGTTCAACAGCACGCGGTGCCGGTCGACGAGCTGCGCGAACGCTTCCCCGCAGCCGGCGTGGTGGCGACGCAGTAGTTCGGCGTCGGACAGTTCAGGCGCAGATGGAACAGTCAATGCAATGGTCATGGTCACGAATCCCCCGGATTCTGTGTCTTCTCCCCTGCCCTCCACCGTCCCCGCGGTGAAGAGTCCTCCTACAGCACTTCTGCTGTGCCCTTCACTGTAGCGCGACTCTGCGGCCCGGTAAAGGTTTTGCGGAAAAATCTAGTTTTCGACTCCGCTGTCGTGCCCGGTCTCCCCGCTGAACTCCGGCTCCTCCATACCCGGCAGTCCGGCGACCTCCGAGGCAGAGACGGCCACCTGCGGATCCAGTGGTGAGCTCCACGTCCCCGCCGAGCCGAGCCATTCCACGGTGCGGCGGAAGGGGCGCAGCACCACACTGTCGGTGTCCAGGCCACGGAAGTAGGACGCCAGGTCCCCGGCAGTGGCCTCGCGCTCCTTCGTATCGCCTGTATCGCCTGTATCGCCTGCATCGCCACAGTTCCTGGTGCGGGTGGTTCCGTCAGGACGTCCCGAATCCAGATGCTCCAGCAGCCGCACCTGGCGGTCCACCGCACGCCGAACACGGCCGGGGTCTGCATCCGGAAGCTCCTGGTCCAGGTAAGCGAGATTACCGGCGGTATCGATGACCAGGGCCTCGGTCTTGCCCGGATGCGGAAGCATGGCCCGGCCGATCAGCTCGCGCAGTCGGGTCGGCGACCCGATATCGTCCAGCAAAACGATGTGGGTGATCTCCGGATCCGCGGCCGGCAGGGCATCGGTGTGCTCCGCCGGGTCGATCACCACCGTCCGCGCCAGCTCTCCGTCGATCCGGTGACCATGCTCCTCCAGGTAGGTCAACGCAGCGCTCTTCGCCGCAGCGTCCGAACCATCCACACCGGAGACGGACACGGTACGCGCCGGGACCAGCACCCCGGCCTCCACCGCATCCCCGGCGGTGAACTGGAATGTCGGCTGCCCCTCCGGCTGGCCGAACAGTGCGAACGTGCCCTGGTCGATCGGGTCGGGCGGGTTGCAGGTGAAGCCCAACAACAGTGCGTCGAAGTACTCGAACAGGACGTCGTGGGCACCCCGGACCGACGGAGCGGTCTCGTCCACCACCACCAGGTCGAAGAACCCCGGGCCGAACTCCAGACGCTCCACCCGGTCCATCAGCTGTGAATAGGTCATCGTGTAGATCCCCGGCCGGTCCAACTCCGCCAACGCAGTCCGGGCCCGCTCCAGGCGCCGGGCATCATCGGCCAGATAGGCGACCCGGTCGGCCCACCCGGCCTCGGCCAGCACGTCGACGATCGCCGCGGTGGTGGCCACCCGGCCCGTCCCCGGGGCCATGACCAGTAACGCCCCGCGTTGCCGGTGATCGAAGGCCGTCACCGTGGCCCTCACCGCCTGGCGCTGGTGGGCGGCGAGATCCTGAACCGCCGGACGCTGCGCGTCCGTACCGTCCGTACCGTCCGTACTGTCCGTACCGTCCGTACCGTCCGTACCGTCCGGTGCGTCCGACAGCACCTCAGCCAACGGCCGACCGCCCCGTCGCGCGACCAGATTCTCCAGCTCAGCGCGGGTGTAGAAGCCCTGCGTCCGACGCGGCGGATAGCCCTCCGTGTCATCCCACAGGTACGTGTCGACCCCGTTGGAGTAGAAGATCACCGGACGCACCCCGGACTCCTCGGCCAGCCGGTCGGCGGTCAGCCGCATCCGCCGACGCACCTCCCCCACCACCTCGCCGGTGCCGACCACCGCCAGCACGTCTCCCCCGGAGCCGGTGAGCTCATGGTCGGCATCCGCCGGGTCCGGATCCCACCCGGCCTCGTGCAGCAGCTCGTCCACCAGCACCCGACGGGTCGCCGCCTCGTAGTAGTCGTGCGTGTCACTGCCGGTGCGCCGCGCCCGCGCATCGGCGATCGCAGCACGCAGCTCCGTGATCTCCGCCTGTTGGCGTTCCGCCGTCCGCCGCAGGACGGTATGGTCGGCAGAACCCGTAGCGCCCGTACGGTCCGAGCTGATCCGCGACGGGCTGAACTGCGCATGCACCGGCACATCATCGGGGTGCACCGTGTAGCGCTGCGCCGCCCACACCACGACGTGGAACAACTCGTTGAGCAGCAGCCGGGCGGTGGCCTTCTTGACGTCTCCGCTGGCATGCACCGCAGTGTTACCGACCTTGCGCAGGACGTGGAACTTGTCGAGGATCGGCTGGTCGACGACATCCCGGAAAGGACGCGGACGCAGCAGGTTCAGGAAGTTCTTGTCGCGGACCCGCGGCAGGTCCTCGATGGTGTGGATCTCCTCGGCGACCAGCTCACCGGCCCTGCGGGCGTAGAAGCAGGCCGCCCGCGGATCCCGGGCCAGGTTCGCCTCGGCGCGGGTACAGGCATCGAAGATCCCGGGCCAGTCGTCCCGGATGAACCCGAAGTTGCTCACAAACCCGAAGCCTAACAGTCGCCCTGAACTTGCTCCGGGCAGGTGGCCTGACTAGGTTCAGGACAGTTGACACCCACGGAAAGTGGGTCCCAGAGGTACGACTTAAGGAGGTGGGGGCGCGAATGTCCAGTGACAGTATCCCGGATCGATCATCCAGCGCGCCCTCACGGCTGCACCTGGGCTGAGACCACACCTGGTCTTCACCGGCTTTGTTGCGTCATGGGGTGCGCGCGACCCCGACGTCCTGCGCTTTTCCCCGGATGATCCCCGGCACGGTAGCACCGTACAGCGCTCACCATGACAACAAGGACCGTGTATGACCACCCCGCAGAGCGATGTCATCGACCTCGTCGACACCATCGAGACCTTCATCGAGAACAAGAACCTTCCCGCGATCAGCGCCGCAATGACGGGGGTGACCCCGGATGAGCTGGCTCTGGTGCTGGAACGTCTGGCCGACAACGACCGCGCCATCGTCTACCGGCTGCTGCCGAAGGACCGGGCGATGGCCGTCTTCGACCTGTTCTCCCCCAATATGCAGGGTGATCTGATCCACGACCTGCAGGACGCCGAAGTCGCCGCCATCTTCGCCGAGCTGGATCCGGATGACCGCGTCTGGCTGCTGGACGAACTTCCCGCCACCCTGGCGCCACGGTTGCTGCGGGGCCTGTCGGCGAAGGAACGGGACATGACTTCCGAGGTCCTCGGCTACCCGAAGGGCTCGGTCGGACGCCGCATGTCCCCGGAGTCACTGAACCTCCGGGCGGACGCCACCGCCGGCGACACCCTGGAGCGGGTGCGCTCCGGACTCGACGATGCCGAGACGGTGTACGCCCTGCCCGTCCTCGACGACGCCCGCAAGGTCATCGGCATCCTCAGTCTCCGCGATGTGTTGCGCGCCGAGCCGGACACCCTGATCGGCGACATCATGCAGCGACCCGATGTGGCCTCGGCCTACCAGACCGCGGAGAGTGCAGCGCGAAAGTGCACCAACCTGGGACACTTCGCTCTCCCGGTCGTGGACAAGGAGGACCGTCTGGTCGGTGTGCTCACGTTGGACGACGCCGCCCAGATCCTCGAGCACGAGGAAACCGAGGACACCGCGCGTCAGGGTGGTGTGGAGCCGCTGCGTCGGCCCTACTTCGCCACCCCGGTGCGTTCCCTGGTCGGTTCCCGTGTGGTGTGGCTGTTGGTGCTCGCCATCGGAGCCACCCTGACCGTGCAGGTGATGTCCACCTTCGAGGACACCCTGGAACAGGTGACCGTCCTGGCACTGTTCGTGCCGCTGCTGATCGGCACCGGTGGCAACGCCGGCAACCAGGCGGCCACCACCGTGACCCGTGCCCTGGCACTGGGTGATGTGCATCCACGCGATGTGATGAAGGTGCTGCTGCGGGAACTGGGGGTGGGCGTCAGCCTCGGCGCCCTGTTGGGGACGCTCGGCGCGGTGATCACCGGACTGCTCTTCGAGCCGGACGTGGGCATCGTCATCGGCCTGACCCTGCTGGCCGTGTGTTCCATGGCCGCGACCATCGGTGGCGTGATGCCCATGATCGCCCGGGTGCTGAAGGTTGATCCGGCAGTGTTCTCGAACCCGTTCATCACCACCTTCGTCGACGCCACCGGCCTGATCGTGTACTTCCTCATCGCCCGCGTCGTGCTGGGGATCTAGTGCTGGGGATCTATGTTCCGGCACGGCGGACAGGGCGACGTTAGTTAGGTGGGATGGATCGTTGGCTTCTGGCGCAGATCACCGCAAATGATCCCACGGGTCTGACACCACTGATCCCACCTCTCCGACGTCTACTGGATACCGGTCACCGTCACCTCACCGACGCCCGCGGCGTCCGGCATCGGCAGCTCGGTGATCCACAGCAGCACCCGGTCGCCGGAGACCGCGTTCTCGAGCGCCTCGGCGTCAACGTCACCATCAGCACCCTCGGCGCCGTCACCACCGATGTCCTGCGAGAGCGTCATGGTCTCGCCCGACGCCGTCTGTGCATCCAGCAGCGTGGCCTGCTCCAGGGAGTCCAGGTCACCGCCGCGCGGAGCGAGCCGTAGCTCGATCCTGGTGCCCTCGGTCAGGCCCTCCAGCTCCACCTCCGTCACCGTGGTGGTGTCCGGCAGCTGCAACAGCAGGCCGATGCCCGGCTTCAACGACTCCGGACCGTCACCCAACTGGGCGAAGTACTCGGCGGAGCTCCACGTCGTCCCGGTGTCCCCGTCGATGATCAACGGGGCATCATCCGGATTGTCCAGCGTGCCGGTGCCGGCGTCCGTCGGGGCCCATTCCGCGGCCCACAGCGGGTCGATCTCCTCCGGGGTCGTGTTGCCCGGCGCCTCCGCCGTCGAGGAGGTCCCACCACCGCGGATCGAGTCGGTGGTCACCGGGGAATCCCGCCGGTCGCCACCGAAGAAGGCGACCGCCACCACGGCCAGCGCCACCACCAGGAAGATGCCACCGATGGTGATACCGGCGGACAGGGCGGTGCGTCCCGGCTTCTCCGGGGCAGCACCGAAGCCCGCCCGCTGCTCCGGGTCCGGTGCCACATCGACAGTGGTCACCAGGTCGGAGTCGAAAGTCTCGGTCGTCGCCTCACGCAGGCGTTTCGCCAGGGTGTGACCATCGATCCCGTCGACGTTCTGGGTGTCGTCGGCGATGGCACGTAGCCGCTCCGGCACCTCCGCCGGGTCCACCGAGGACAGCAGCAGATCCAGCGACACCCGGATCGCGTGGATGTCCTGGCGCGGCGAGCTGCTCGGCAGCACACCCGGGAAGGCCAGCACCGCACGGCCCTCGGAGCTGATCCGCACCCGGTTACGGTGGTCGATGCCGAGTGCGCCGTCGATGTCGGCGGCGGCGCCGGCGGCATCCGCCAGGTCCGCCAGGGCATGTCCGGCGGCCAGCGGGTCAGGGCCGGAGTCCGCGACGCGGGTCAGCGGCGCTCCTTCGGTCCAGTCGGACACCACGACCACCAGCGTGCGGGCGTCACAGATCTCCCGGATCGTCGCCACCGCCGGGGACTTCACCCGGGCCAGTGTGTCGGTGCGCTCCAGCAGTTCCCGGGGTCGGGCTCCGGCGAGCTGCGGGTCGAGGATGGTCAGGGCGACCAGGTCGCCGGACTCGTTGTCGCGGGCCTGCCACAGTCGGGCGGTCGGGGAACCACCATGGTCCGACAGCAGTCGGAACCGGCCGTGCAGGATCGGCGCACCCGGTACCAGGCGCGGGCCGCGGACCCGACCGGCGGACAGCGGCGGCATCGCCGCACCCACGACGTCCTGACCGGTCATCCCCGCCATACCGGACATGCCGGAAATGCCGGTGAGGTCCATCTCGGTGATTCGCGCACCCTGGCCGACCTCGGTGCCTGCCTTGGCTTCGGCGTCGGCGGTGGCGGCGCCGCGGAAGAAGCGGCCCACGCCCGGCAGGCGGGCGAAGGAGGCGCCGATGGTGCGGACCTCGGGCAGCTTGGTGAAGGACAGCAGCACCATCACGATCACCAGGAACAGCACACCGGTGATCAGGAGGCGGATCAGGAAGCCGAACGTGAAACCGTCCGGGATGAGGAAGCGGTCGACCAGTGCGTCGATCCGCCAGACGATCAGCGCGGAGATGACCGAGGCGCCCAGCGCCCATGCCGAGGTGCGCGCCACGCTCTTCATACCCAGGTGCCCCAGCGAGCGTTTCAGCAGCCGGTGGCCGATGATCGCACCGGCGACGAAGCCCATGCCGTTGGCGGCACCCAGCAGCACCACGACCAGGCGGGGTTCACTGGCGATATGCGGGGCGGCGAACGCCAGCGCCAGCTTGGTCACAGTAACGCCGGCGATGATGAACGTCGGTGTCCATACTTCCTCACGGGCGTAGAACACACGCAGGTGCAGCAGCACCAGGGCATAGGGGATCAGCGTGAAGGCGGAGAAACTGATCGTCCAGCCCAGGACATTCGCGGTCTCCATGGAGTACGAACCGTAGGCGAACAGTGCCGGCGCGATGAGGGTGCCGAAGGCGGTGAAGAAGGTGATGACCGGGACCAGGGCCAGCATCGTCAGCTTCGAGGCCATGGTCAGGTCCTTGACCACGGCCTTGTCGTCGCCGTCGGCGGCATTGCGCGACAGCCTCGGCATCACCGCAGTCAGCAGGGTCACGCCGATTACGCCGTAGGGCACCTGCAGCAGCTGCCAGGCCTGCATGTAGATGGTCGGGGCAGCACCCTGGTCCGATGCAATGCGGTTGTTGACGATCCAGCCCACCTGGGAGATCGCCACGTACACCACGATGGCCAGCGCCATCCCGCCGAACTGCTTGAGCCGGTCGTCCAGACCCCACAGCGGTCGCATGTCGATGCCGGCCTTACGCAGGTACGGCACCATGATGGCCGCCTGGACGATCACACCGACCGTGGTGCCCAGTCCGAGCAGCATGATGTGCGGGTCGGTGATGGTCACCGAGTCATTCGGCGAGAGTTTCGTGTCCCGTGGCAGGAGCCAGTAGATTCCCAGCACAGCCAGGGTCACACAGTTGTTGACCACCGGAGCCCATGCACCGGGTTTGAACACTCCCTTGGTGTTGAGGATCGCCATCATCACCGCGAACATCGCGTAGAAGACGATCTGTGGCAGCACCAGATAGGCGAAGGCTGTGGACATGCCGACATTCACGCCGCCGTCGGCGT
Organism: Candidatus Corynebacterium faecigallinarum; assembly: GCF_052264515.1. NCBI lineage: Bacteria > Bacillati > Actinomycetota > Actinomycetes > Mycobacteriales > Corynebacteriaceae > Corynebacterium > Candidatus Corynebacterium faecigallinarum. The sequence goes on along the minus strand of NZ_JBQQOC010000008.1, from coordinate 105,745 downwards.
CCAGTGAGACCCTGGTCAGTAAGGGTGCGGCGATGACGGCGATCACCGTGACCGTCATCATCAGGGTGAAGGTGATGGTCAACAGGCGTCTGATGAACGCTGCGCCGCGGTCCGGGTCCTCCTTCTCCGCGCGCACCAGCAGCGGCACCACCAGACTGGTGAGCACCGCACCGAGCACGAGCTCGGTGATCAGGTTCGGCAGGGTGTTCGCCGTATTGAACGCCGAGGCGATCTCCGCGCCGAGTGCGGAGCCGATGAGCACGGTCCGCAGGAAGCCGGTGATCCGGCTCAGCAGGGTGGCGATGGCCATTGAGCCGGTCGCGCTCACCACGTCCGTGTCGGACGCCTGGGTCACCGCGGAGCCTTCGTTGTCGACCGTTCCATCGGCGCCAGTGGCACCGCTGCCGGACGCACCGGCGGATCCACTACCCGACGCGGTGAGCGTCGCAGCGTCCGACCCACTGGCACGTAGCCGTGGGTCGGTTGCGGCGCGCTCGGCCGGAGACCTGTCCAGGTGTGAGTGGTCCTCGCCGGTCGCCCGTACGCCGCTCGCACCGCCGCCGGCTACGCCACCGGTCCCGGTGCCAGCACGCTGACCCGGGGCAGCCTTCTTCGGTGCCGGGACTTTCGCCGGAGGCATCGAGGCACGGAAACGGCCGCGTTCACCGGAGGAACCGGATCCTTCGGAGGTCTCTTGAGAATCAGTCACACGACCATCATCGTGTACGTTCCCGCTTTCCTGCCAACTCTCGACGGCGTTTCGTGACCCGGGACACGGCGAAAAGGCCGAAGACGAGCATCACCCCGACCACCACGGCCAGTGCCATCCCGCCCGGACCGGAGGCCAGACGCACCGTCACCGGATCAGAGATCTGCTGGTCATCGGGAGTCTTCAGCGTCATCGTCAGGTCGGTGTTCCGATTGCCCGAACCGGTCGTCGCCGTCATCTGGAGGGTCACACTGCCCTGCGCCGGAATCCTCTCCACCCCGGGCGTGTCCAGGGTGACATCCGAGTCCGACTCGTAGTCCACCCGCACCCGCACCGGCAGCGGTAGCCCGTTACGGGCCACGATGATCAGCGGGGCGCCGTCACTGGTGCGGGTGAGCACGCTGCCCGGCGGCAGCAGCGAGACGGAGGACCGCAGGGTCGACTCCAGCTCCTGCACCGTCTCCCGGCGTTGTTCGGACGCCCGCACGGTCGCCCGGTGCTCCGACTGCGCGTGCCGATGGGTGGTCGACACCGAGCGCAGGATGTCGTCGAACATCGGCCGGGTGAAGATCTGCGGGGTCAGGGCGAGGTTCTCGTCCTCCACCATGATCCGGGTGAACTGGTGCAGGTCCCCGGTGAGCTCCCGGGAGTCCTCACGCTCTGCGGCGCTGACCGGGGCGGGGTCGACGGCGGGGGCCACCGTCGTGCCGGGTTCGGCAACCCCGCGCAGGGCGGCACCGAAGGTGACCGGACGCGCCGAACCGTCCGACAGGTAGCGTCCGACGGCGCTGAGCCAGGTGGCCGCATCCTTGCCGTCGACCGTCCACTCCGCCGGCGGGACAGCGAGGACATTCGCCCCGGACGCGGTCGACCCGGCACCGCGCAGCTCCAGGTCAAGCACGCCGACGGCGGCAGCCATGCGCTCGGGGCCGGTGTCATCGTCGAGGGTCCGACGGTTACCCGGGTTGCCGTAGGCCGAGGTCGACGGCGTGTCCCCGGTCGCCGCCAGTGCGGTACCCAACTCCGCGGGGAAGCGCAGCGCCCGGGTGCCGCCGGGCAGGGTGACGACCCCGGCGGTGCTGCCCGGGGACGAGGTCGTGGACTGCACGGTGTTGTCCGCCACCAGGGTCGACAGCGGGGTCTCCCGCTCGGCCTCACCCAGCGCGGCGACCGTGGACTCCTCCAGGTATCCGGAGCCGGGGATGACGACCCCGTCGGCGGCATCGGTGCCGAGGACGTCCTCCACGGTGGCGGCACCGCGCGTGGAGAGCTCGGTCAGCCACGGGTCGTCGATGTCCGAGATGACGTTCGGGTCAGCCCCGCCGAACGGCAGCGGGACGATGCAGTGACCCTCGGTCAGTTCGCGCAGCTCATCGAGCCAGTCGGCGGCGGCCTCGGCCCCCGTGCCGGACTCCGAGGTGGTGCCCTCGGAGTCATCGGTCCACCGGTCACGCAGCCGGACGGGCTCCTCCACCGGGCTGGGGGCCTCGTCGGCCACCCGGTAGCCGCCGGCCATCCGGTCGACGGTCTCCAGCAGGTCGGGGTCGATGGCGATACAGGACGCCTCGCGCAGCTCATTGCCACCGGTGCCGGACAGGGCGTCGCGGTAGCTGGTCAGCAGGGTGGACAGCCGTCCGCCGGTGGCGAGCTCCTCGGCCAGTGTCTCGTCGGGGAGGTAGAGGGTGTTGGGGTCGGGGGCATCGCCGACCTGACCAGGGGTGGCGGAGGTGGCGGAGGACAGCGGCCACAGCATGGTGAGGCCCGACGGACGTGAGTTGTCTGTACCGTTCTGGTCGTCCCCGTCGTCCCGGACGGTGACCGTGGTCCGCGCCGCAGCGAGGAAGGACGTCCCGTCCTCACCATGGTCGGCGTTGAGGTTCAGCATCACCGGGTACACCCCGGAGTCGGTCACCCCCAGTCCGGGCAGGCTGCCCGAGCGGTCATCCACCGGCACCGTCAACCGGTACTGGCGGTCCTCGCCAGGGTCGATCGAGCCGTCCAGGTTCGCGAACGGCCCCACCCACGGGTACGCGCCCTGATTCGACAGCATCGACGTCGACACACCCGAGGAATCGTCCACGGCCTCCTGACGCTGGGTCCGCAACTGCAGATCGTCCACCGTCCGGTCGGAGGAGTTGCTGATGCGGACGGTCAGGTCCAGCGCACCGTCGAACCCCAGTACTGCTGGCTGCTGCGAGATGATCTCCACCGACACCCCGTTGTCCGGGTCCGCCGACCGTGCCTCCGGATTCGCCCAGCTTGGTCTGGTGCCGTCGGTGTCGACAGTGCCGTCTGTGCCGTCCATATCGACAGCGCCGCCGTCGCCCGGAGCGTCCTGCGCCACCGTCGCCGGGGCCAGCGCGATCCCGAGCGTCGCCACCAGCGCCGCCACCGCGGCGTACACCACCGGGACGCGCCCGCGGGAGTCACGCCAGCGCGGCCGCCACCTGTGCGCCGTCTGCGTCACGGACTGTGCCGCCGCGTGCCCCACCATCTGCCCCACTGCCTGCCCCACCGGCTACCGCGGGGTTCGACGTCCGGCCTTCGCCTCTTTACGGGCGAGGTCGGGCAGCTGGTCGTGGGCCTGACGGGCGAGCTTGCGCTCATCGGCGTAGGCGAGACGCTCCACCAGGTTGCTCACCGGCAGCCACGCCACCTCGGTGACCTCCGGATCCTCGTCGTTGAGGTCGCCGTCGACGTAGCGCAACAGGTGGTGGTGCACCGTCTTGTGGATCCGGCGGCCCTCGGAGACGAACCAGTAGTCGATGGTGCCCAGGTCACTGACGACCTCGCCGTACACACCGGTCTCCTCCCACACCTCACGCTCGGCGGTGGTGTGGCGGGACTCGTCCGGCTCGATGTGGCCCTTCGGGATCGACCACAGCAGCCGACCGCGACGGTCGAGCCGTCCGATCAGTGCCACGTACATCTTCGACAGGTCCACCGACCCGTCGCCGCGCACCGCCTCAGCCATGCCGGAGAGCACCAGGCCGCCGGCACTGGTCTCCACCGAGGTGGGTAGTTCACTGTGGTCACGCTGGTGGACCGGACGCGCCGGGGAGCGGCGGCTGTCCTGCCGCTGCCGGTTACGCGAGGACCCGCGGGACTCGCCCCGGGAATCTCCCCGGGAGGTGTCCGCAGATGTGCGTCGGCGCCGTTGGTTCATTGGGACAAGACTAGTGCCTTGGAGGCGGTTTGTGGCAACGCGGTGCGAACTGGTCCCCGCTGAGGGTGGCGCCGCGGTGTCCCTGCATTGTCCCCGCGGTATCCCCGCGGGCTCCCGGTGGCCGACTGCGCGCCGACTGGTGTCAGACGCTGTCCGGAGCGGACTGTAGAATCCGGGGGGTGACAAGCAGTGACAGGACCGCCGCGCAGATGCTCGCCACCGCCTGGGCGGCGGTGAAGGACGACGCCACCACCGACAGGACGCTCCGGAGCCTCGCCGGCGCCTTCGCCGCGGCCGGGTACCGGCTGTACCTCGTCGGCGGTTCGGTACGGGACGCCCTGCTCGGCCGCCTGTCCCACGACCTCGACTTCACCACCGACGCCCGGCCCGAGGCGGTCAGCGCGATCCTCGACGACATCGCCGAGACCGTGTGGGACACCGGCATCGACTTTGGCACGGTCTCCGCGATGTTCCAGGGCTCGATTGTGGAGATCACCACCTTCCGCGCCGACACCTACGACGGGGCGTCCCGAAACCCCGAGGTCACCTACGGTGACACCCTCGAGGGCGATCTGGTGCGCCGCGACTTCCGCTGCAACGCCCTGGCGCTGAAGCTGTCGGAGGAGGGCGAGCACGAGCTACGCGATCCGCTGGGCGGACTGGACGACATCGTCGACCGGGTGCTGGACACCCCGGCCGCCCCGGAGCAGTCCTTCCACGATGACCCGCTGCGTATGCTGCGGGCCTGCCGTTTCGCCTCCCAGCTGGGCTTCGACGTCCAGCCGCGGGTGCGCGAGGCGATGGTCGACATGTCCGGGCAGATCCAGCGGATCACCGTGGAGCGCGTCGCTGCGGAGCTCAACAAGCTGATGCTCGGCAGTGAGCCGTGGACCGGGCTCGACCTGGTGGTGGACACCGGACTGGCCGACCATGTTCTGCCGGAGCTGCCTGCGCTGAAGCTGACGCAGGACGAGCACCGTCAGCACAAGGATGTCTACGCCCACTCGCTGCAGGTGCTGCGCAATGCGACGGAGATCGAGGACAGGCTGCTCGGCGGGGAGTCCGACGAGGTGTCGGACGGTGCGTCCGGCAGTGAGGGTGCCGGTGACGGTGCCGGTACGTCCGGCGAGATCTCGGACGACGACCGTCTCGTCCTGCGGTGGGCGGCCCTGCTGCACGACATCGGTAAACCCGACACCCGCTCCTTCACCGACTCCGGCGCGGTGACCTTCCACCACCACGAGGTGGTCGGTGCGCGGATGACCCGTAAGCGCCTGAAGGCACTGAAGTTCCCCAAGCGGATGATCGAGGAGATCGGCCAGCTGGTGTTCCTGCACATGCGCTTCCACGGCTACGGCGAGGGCGCGTGGACGGATTCGGCGGTGCGTCGTTACGTCACCGACGCCGGGACGCTGCTGCCCCAACTGCAGGTCATCGTGCGTGCGGACTGCACCACCCGCAACCGACGCAAGGCCAACCGGCTGGCGCGTGCGGTCGAGGACCTCGACACCCGCATCGTGGAGCTCAAGGAGCAGGAGGACCTGGACGCGGTGCGTCCCGACCTCGACGGCAACGACATCATGACCATCCTCGACCTGCCGCCGGGACCGGAGGTCGGCAAGGCATGGGCGTTCCTCAAGGAGCTGCGGCTGGACCGCGGACCGATGGAGCGCGAGGAGGCCGTCGCCGAACTCAAGGCCTGGTGGGCGGCTCAGAACGGTACCGATAGCCCATGAGCGCGGGCGCTGAGGTCCGCAAGGGCATCGGCGACTCCTGGACCGTTGCTCTCGGGCTGATCCCACTGGGACTGGCCTTTGGCCTGCTGATGACGCAGATCGGGTTCGCCTGGTGGTGGACGCCGGTGTTCAGCATCGTCATCTACGCCGGCTCCATGGAGTTCCTGGCGATCTCCCTGGTCACCGGGGGTGTCGCTCCGCTGTCGGCGCTGCTCTACGGCTTCCTGGTGAACTTCCGGCACATCTTCTACGGGCTGAGCTACCCGGTGTCCGTGGTGCGCGGGCCGGTCGCGAAGGCCTACGGTATCTACTCGCTGACCGACGAGACCTACGCCATCCTGACGTCGAAGCGCGCCGCGGCATGGACGCAGCCGCGGGTGATCGCCGTGCAGCTGTTCTGCCAGTTGTCGTGGGTGGTTCCCGGGATCATCGGAGCACTCGCCGGCTCGGCCCTGCCCTTCGAACTGGAGGGTCTCGACTTCGCGCTGACCGCACTCTTCGTGGTGTTGGCGATCGAGGCGATGGACGTCAGCCGCGACATCTGGCTCCCGGTCGTCGCCGCGGTCGCCGGGATGGCCGGCTACCTCATCAGCGAGAGCCAGATGCTGTTGATCGGGCTGTCGGCCTACTTCGTGTACCTGGTGGGACGCTTCTTCTGGCAGCGCGCGCAGGGTTCGCAGGGTGAGGCAGGTGACCAGTCATGAGTGCCGGACTTCCCGAGGGCGTCGACCTGACCAACACCCTGCTGATCCTCGGCGGGGTCTGCGTGGTGACCCTGATCCTGCGCGCCCTCCCCTTCGCCGCGATGCGCTACTTCCGGGAGTCTGAGCTGGTCGCGTGGCTCGGCATCGCCATGCCGGTCGGCGTGATGACGGTGCTGGTGCTCTATACGCTGGTCGGTTCGTCCTCGAACCCCGGCGGCGTGGGCGCGGCACTGATCGCGGTGCTGTTCACCGTGGCCCTGCACCTGTGGCGACGTTCGGCGACGCTGTCGATCCTGCTCGGCACCGTGGTCTACGTGGTGCTCGTCAACTGGGTGTTCTGAGCGGCCCTGCAATGTGAGAGACCCGACCAAGAAGGCGGGCTCGCGGGCATGTCGGAAAGGTGGGGTAAATCGCTGCTCTCGGACGGAAGAAGCAGCATTTCATCCCACCTTTCTGACATCCGGAGCGATTCGGCTCCCCGCTTCCCTCCCCTAGCCCGGTCGGCGAAGTACGTCTGCGGCGTACCCTGATATCTATAGAACTACCCCAGAAGCAGGAAGGCACGACATGGCCAAGAAGAAGGACAAGAAGGACAAGAAGAACAAGAAGGACAAGAAGAAGCAGGCCAAGGCCCTGGGTAAGAGCAAGGGCCGCAACCTCGGCAAGATCGCGCTGGGTGCCTTCCTCGCCGGCGCAGGCATCGGGCACCTGACCGTCCTGCGCGACGAGTTCCAGGCACAGGTGCCGAGCTGGGTCCCCGCTGACCCGGACCTCGTGGTCCTCGGCTCCGGCGTGGCCGAGATCGGTCTCGGTGTCTCCAACCTGGCCGCCTGGCGTCAGCCCGCCAGGTCGCGGGTCGGGGCGCTCACCGCAGCGTTCTTCGTGGTGATCTTCCCCGGCAACATCGCCCAGTACCTCGAGCGTAAGGACGGTTTCGGCCTGGACACCGACGGCAAGCGGCTGATCCGCCTGTTCTTCCAGCCGCTGCTGGTGGCCGCCGCACTGAGCACCGGGGAGACCCGCAAGAAGCGCTGACCTCGGTGCCCAGGTGTTCGACCTTTCTGACATGCGCGGCGTTGTGGAGAAAGAGCAGCCGAGAAGAAGAGACGCTGGTCAGCTTCGTGAATGGGCTACCTGTTCTGAGTCTGACCCACCCCGACCCCGTGCGCAGTCCGAGAAGTGTCTGGTGAGTCCGCCGCGCTCCCGTCATGATCCTCACCGGACTCCGGGCCGCCCACACTGTGGTGGTCGGCGTGTGCCTGGCGGACGTGCCACAGGTTCCATGCGGTGACGCCGATCGCCAGCACCACGTGGATGATCGAGAGGACGTAGCGTCCCTCTACCCCGGTGACGACGAACTGCAGCGAGAACAGTCCCACCAGAAGCACCGCAGCCCAGCGGTGGAAACGGAGGGTGACCAGGATCGCCACACCCAGCAACGTCTGCGTCGCCGTCAGGGTGAACTCCTCGATCTGCCGGGAGTCCAACTGCATCGTCGCCGAACCGCCACCGAACAGGTGAGCCACCGGCAGGGAGCCGACCAGCAGGCTCCACTGGTTGATCTTCGAGGCGATGAGCGTGCCGATCGCGGCAGAGCCCATTCCGCGCAGGGCGAACAGCGCGGCCACGATGAACTCCGGGGACTCCGAGGCCAGCGGGGCCAACCACTGGACCAGCAGGTAGGAGTCGACGCCCAGCTGGGTCCCGGCTCCGACCAGGGCGTCCGCGAAAGGCTCGGCCGACATCAGGATGACCACCGCTGCGGCGATGAACATCGTGGCTACGGTGGCCTTGCGTACCCGGTCGGGAAGCTCGACGATCGCCGCGGACACCGAGACGTACTCGGGTTCCTCACTGCTCTCGGCCTTGGAGGCGACCGCGAGGTAGGCGATGAAGACGAGGATCAGCGCCACGCCGAACCACACGGGAATCGACCCGGTCAGCGGGATGAAGAAGCCTGCCAGGGCCAGGCCGCCGAGAACCAGCACGTCCCGACGCGAATCGTGCGGGAGGAGAAGTGTCTTCGGGGTGGGCATCCGGGTGGAACGACGGCGCCGCTTCACCGCCCACAGTGCGATCAGCACCACCAGCGGCCAGCCCAGGCCGAGCAACAGACGGTTGGAACCGTTCATGTTCGCCGAGGCATAGGAGATGTAGCTGTGGTCGGAGCCCGACTGGAAGGCGTAGTAGAGGTCCACGGCATACTCGGGCAGCACGGCGACCAGGGCGAGCAGTGCGATGGCCAATGGGCCGGAGATGTCACGGCGGGTCGCTTCGGCCGCCCAGGCCAGGACGAAGGACGCGGCGACGATGCCGGCGCCGTAGATCAGCATCTGCACGACGTCCGGGACGTTGTCGCCGAAGACTCCGAGGCGCAGGAGGATGGCGGGAACCGCGGCAGTGCCGCAGATCGCCAGAGGGCGGGTGAGCATGAGATGGTTCTCCGATTCCAGGTAGATCTTGGAGGAATCGAAGGTCTCGCTCGTCAGTCGGCCGGCGGAGCCTGTTCGGCCCGTTGCCGTGGTTTTGCTGACCCGGGCGCCGGGTCACCGATGGTGACCAGTGTGTCGACGTACCGGCAGATGGCAGGTCGTCGACCACGCCACCTGTGAGCTACTCCCCTTCGTCAGGGTGCCGCTGGCTGCGGCACCGTTTCCAGGTGTCTGCATGAGGTTGTGTTTGGTCGTCGGTGGCGGGACGCTCGAGGTTGTCGAGGGTGCCGTCCTGACGACCGGAAACAATGCTCGCAGCCTGATATCCGGTGAGTCGAGAGCCAGCGGGAAGTTTGAGCAGTCACATTTCCGGCTGAGACGGGTCGGATCGCGAAGTGTGACACGGGGTGCTGCAGCGGAGTGGTACGGCGGCTCAGTGCTGAGGGCGTACCCGCACCGCGGCCGCCACAGGTTCGGGCAGGTCGCGCTGGGTTCCGTCGACCTCCACGGTGACCGTGCCGATGGACGGTGCGGTGGTGATCATGCGGAGTCCGGCGGAGACCGTGATGCCGCGTCCGGTGAGGTAGCGGACCACCGCCGGGTCACTGTCCCGGATCCGGGTGACCGTCGCGTCCTCACCGTCGGGGAGCTGGGTCAGGGGCACCGAGGTCTCCTCGTCGGGCGACGGCATCTGGCCGTCCGGACCGGGGATCGGATCCCCGTGGGGATCGAAGGACGGGTTGCCGACCGCTGCCGACATGCGCTCGAGGACCCGCGCGGACACCGCGTGTTCCAGCAGGTCAGCCTCGCCATGGACCTCGTCGGGGCTCAGCCCGAGTGCTTCAGCGAGGTAGGTTTCGATTATCCGGCGCCGGCGCAGGACGCCCACCGCGATCGCGCGACCCGAATCCGTCAGGCTGAACCGGCCGTAGGGCTCGTAGTCGATGTGCCCTTCCCGGCTGAGCTTCTTCAGGGTGGCTGACACGGTGGAGGCCGTGACCCCCAACAGAGCGGACAAGTCACTGGTGGTGGCGGTGTCGTCCCACTCCTCCGACTTGAAGACGGCGGTCAGGTAGTCCTCGAACACCGGTGACACGTCGCCGGGAACCTGGGGCTGTTCTCTGTTCGTCACCTGGGACTGCCACCTTCCGTGGTTGTCAGGGGGTTTCTCGCGGGGGCTGATGAGACTTGGGTCCTGGCCTCGACTGCGCAGAGAACGAAGTTACCACTGCGTTTTGGCGGGTGGTCCGGTGACCATGTCAGAAAGGTGGGACCAAACGTCGTGATTTTTGCTGTCCACGACGTTTGGTCCCACCTTTCCGACAATCATGGGGCAGGCAGGGCCCGAGAGCCGCCTAGGAGGTGGCCTCCTCCAGCTGCGGCTGCAGCTCGTCGATGGCGTAAAGCATCGCGTCCGGGGTGCCCAGCGAGAAGGCGCTGGTCAGCTCCTCGTCGGCGACGATGCCGCGGCCGTCCTTCACCGCACCGATACGGTTCCAGCCGCTGGACTCCTCGAACTCCGTGGTATCGGAGCCGATCGGGAAGCCGATGACCACGTCGGAGTCGGTGACGTCGATGTTCTCCTCGGACAGGTCGACGTAGAAGTTGTCTTCGGCCATGTCGGCCACCTCGGAGTTCTCCTGGAAGCCCAAGGCGGTGACCAGGTCCATCCGGGCGTCCCCGGCGACGTACGCGCCCCAGCCGTCACCGAACTGCGTGACCACGGAGGCGGTCTTGTCCGACCAGTCCGGGTTGGCCTCCTTGGCCTCGTCGATCCGGCCGTTGACCTCGCCGATGAGCTCATCGCCGGTCTCCGGCAGGCCGAGGGCCGTGGAGATCATGGAGACCTGGTCCTCCCAGGTGGTGGTGAAGCTCTCGGAGCCCTCCGGTACCGACACGGTGGTGGCGATGTCGGAGAGCGTCTCGTAGGTGTCCTCGTCGCCGGCGGAACGGACGTCGAGGATCAGGTCGGGGTTGAGGGATGCGATCTCCTCGTACTCGACCTCCTCGGTGTCGAGGATCTCCGGGGACTCGTCGTAGGAGTCGTCGTTGAAGGGGCTGATGCCGTCGTTGTCCTCGCCGAAGCCGAGCCAGTCACTTGCGCCGACGGGCTGGACGCCCAGGTCGAGGGCGATCTCGGCGTCACCCCAGCCCAGTGCCACGACGCGCTGCGGGGCTTCGTCGATGGTGATCTCGCCGAACTTGGTGTCGACGCTGGTCGGGAACTCCCCGTCCGACGTTGCGGCGGAGTCGGCGGAACTTCCGCCGTCGCTGTCGTCGTCGGAGGAGCAGGCGGCCATTGAGACCGCGGTGGCAATGGCGGTGGCGGCTGCTGCCGCGCGGAGCAGTGTACGTCTCATGTAGGTGAGCCTACCGTCACCGGACGTGGTAGCGACAGTACTTTTGCAGTGGTCCCACAGAATTTACGCAGCGGGTGCACAGCGCATGTAAGGCACACCCGGTGCGTCCTGGACGAAGCCGGAATGACCCCGAGCGCGACCAGCACTAGACTCGTGCCCCATGGGAACCCCACCGTTCATCACCGAACTGCGCGAGAGCATCGGACACGCCCCGCTGTGGCTGCCGGGCGTCACCGCCGTCGTCGTCCGGGACGTCCCCGCCGACGCCCCCGTCTTCGCCACACCGGACGTCCTGCTGGTCAAGCGCGCCGACGACGGCCGATGGACGCCGGTGTGCGGCATCATCGAACCCGGTGAGGAGGTCTCCGCCGCCGCAGTGCGTGAGGTCGCCGAGGAAACCGGGTTGGAGGTCGAGGTGGACGCCCTGATCGGCACCGGCGCGGTCGGCCCGGTCACCTACCCCAACGGCGACGAGTGCAGCTTCATGGACACCACGGTGCGCTGCGTGGTCACCGGCGACACCCCCGAGACCACCGAACCGAGGGTCAACGACGAGGAATCCACCGAGGTCGGCTGGTTCCCCATGACCCAACTACCGCAGATGGACGCCAGGTTCCGCCTGGTCATCGCCGACGCCGTGGCCCAACTCAAACACCCCGCGGGTTTCCGGCCCCGGCTCGGGTACGTGAAGCGTTCCCGCCCGGTCACCGGCGACATCCGGGGCGTGTAGGCGCCGGGAAGAGAGAAGGGGGCGACAGCACCGTGGACCGCCAGCGCGCCCTGCCCCGGGACGTCTCCGAGGCACTCGACCGCATCCTCGACGGTGCGGTGGCCGATGACCTGGAGTCCGCCGTGCTCGACTTCAAGGAGGACCCGGCCCACACCCCCACGCGCAATCCTGAGCAGAAGGCGCACGACATGCTGGTCAAGACGTCCTGCTGCTTCGCCAACGGTTCCGCAGGACGCGGATTCATCGTCTTCGGCATCGCCGACCGGACCCCCGGGCCGGACGCCTTCAACGGCACCGAGCGCGACCCCGCCGAGATCGAGCACCTGATCTTCGCGGCGACCCGCCCGCACCTGACTGTCGACGCCTGGGCGGCCTACGCGCACGGTGCCCGCATAGTGGTGATCCGTGTACCCGCCGGGCTGGCGGTGCACACCGGGGTGGACGAAGTCGTCCGCCACCGCATCGGCGACGCTTGCCTGCCGCTCGAGGGACCGGCCCGCACCGCGTTGGAGAAAGAACGTGGCGATCCGGACGCCACCGCCGCCGCATCGGCGGTACCCGTGGCGTCCTACGATGCCGAAGCATTGGCGGAAGGACACCGCCTGCTGGACGCTGCGCGGGCCAACGGCTCCATGCCGGCGCGCTACGGCGCGGCGCCGGACCTCGGGGACGGTGGTTCTGGCCGTGGCTCCGGCGGACGGTCAGGTGCCGGTCGCCGTCGCGGCAGTCCCGACCAGACCCGCAGCGACATCGACCTGCTGAAGCAGCTCGACCTCTTCACCGACAACGGCGAACCGACGCTCGCCGCAGAGCTGCTCTTCCACCGTCGGGAGGACGCCCGTGTCCTCGCCCGGCACCTCTACCGCGCCGGGTCGACCGATGCGGCGAACCCGCCGACCGAGACCGAGTTGAACGACCCGCTGGTGCTCGCCGCCGGGACGCTGCGGGCGCTGGTACGCGCCCACGCGGACTCCGCGATCCCGGCGTCGGCGCAGGACGAGGCGCTGACCAATGCGCTGCTGCACCGCGACTGGACCCGTCCGGAGCCGGTGGTCGTGTACCAGTCCGCGCAGATGATGCGGGTCCACTCCCCCGGCGGCCTGCCCGGTGGGAGGACACCGGACCGGCTGCTGTCCGGGCCGTCGCAGCCGCGGAACCCGGCGTTGATGAATGCGATGCAGCTGCTGGGCCTGGACTCCTGGTCCTCGCGTGGTTTCGACCGGATGTGGCTGTCGATGCTCGCGGCCGGCTACGAGCCGCCGGTGGTCGACGCCTCGGGGTCGGCGGTGGACGTGGTCCTCTTCGACGGGGCTCCTGACCTGGAGTTCGTGGAGCTTCTGACCGCGATCCGGGCCGAGTACGGGCGCGGGGTGACCCGGGATGCGGCGACGCTGGTGGTGCTGCGCCACCTCATGGCGAAGGGGACGGTGGATCTGGAGATGGCGGCGTTGCTGCAGCAGGCCTCCGAGCCGGATGCCCGGACGCTGATGACCTGGCTGGCCCAGCGTGGGCTGCTGCAACGCACCGCCCGCCGCCGTGATGAGTGGAAGCTCTCGGAGCGGGTCGCCGCATTGGTGCCAGGTGTGGAGACCGAGGGCGTGCTGGACGCCCTGTGACGGCACGGGCACCGGCGTCCCCTCGTCAGAACTTTCTCACCCACAGTTCCGCAGCATCCCGGCCTATCGCACCTCTGCCGCACGATGCTCGGTGTCTGGAATGCCCTGACCTGCACTTATAGAGAGTCGTGTGGCGTTACCAATATTCCGATGTGCGATAATCCCGAATCGAACTGCTGGAATGGTGGTCTACTCACCGTGACGGCTACCGAAGCCACGGCAGCCCCCGCCATCAATTCATCACACCTCCCTGGATTCTCATATAGAGGGACGCGCAGGTCAGACGCTTATCATTGTCGGCGCTGCAACACCGCGGGTGTGATGGATGACCGGCAGCGAGCCAGGACAGGCCGCCGTCGGCCTATGGAGCCCTCCCGCGGCGTCCTCCCCCGCGGTCTACCAGGTGTTCTCTGGTTGCAGCTTCGCGTACTTCGCCGCACGCGAGGAGCAGATCATCAGCTGGATCTGGTGGAAGATCATCAGCGGCACGATGACCAGCCCGGCTCCCCCGCTGAACAGCACTGCGGCGATCGGCAGTCCGGAGGCCAGGGACTTCTTCGTCCCGCAGAACTGGATCGCGACCTGGTCCTTGTAGTCGAAGCCGGCACGTCGGGCCACGAAGGAGGTCAGCCACAGCATCGCGTACACGCCGATGACCGAGCCGATGCAGATGCCGACGATCGCCACCCACGACACCGACGACCACACGCCCATCACGATGCCCTCGGAGAAGGCCACGTAGACCACCAGGCCGATGGAGATCTTGTCGACGTAACTGGTCGGCTTCGCCCCGGCGACGGTCTTCACACCCGGCACCTTGCGCATCAACTGACCCAGGATGAACGGCGCGAGCAGCTGCAGTGCGATGTCGGTGAACACGGAGGTGTCCACGTGCATGCCACCGTTACTGCCACTCATCAGCAGCAGCACCAGCAGCGGGGTCGCGAAGACACCGATGAGGTTCGAGGCGGACGCACTGACGATCGCGCCGGGGATGTTGCCGCGCGCGATCGATGTGAACGCCACCGAGGACTGCACGGTCGACGGCACCAGGCACAGGAAGAGGATGCCCTGGTAGAGCTCGTCGCCGATGGCGTACTTCAGCGGCATCAGCGCCAGGCCGATCAGCGGGAAGACCACGAAGGTGAACGCCAGGATCAGCAGGTGGAGCCGCCAGTGCGTCAGACCGTTGAGGGCCTCGCGGGTGGAAAGACGGGCACCGTAGAGGAAGAACAGCAGCGCGATGGCGATCTTCACGACCCACTCCATGACATCGGCGAACCCGTCGCGGGCGGGGAAAACGAGCGCCACAACGACAGCCAGGACGATGAGCACGATCAGCAGATCGGGTCGGTATCCCAAGATGCGGTTAGTAAAGTTCCTCATGGTGAGACAGATTACCCGTGGAGGTGGTCTGACCGAAGTGCTTCCGTCAGGTCACCCGGTACCCCGCCTCCGGGGAGCGAAGGAACCGATGAGGGATACCCTCCATCTCATGGTCGCAGCGTTCCCGCGCTGGTTCCCAGTTCCCACAACGAGGAGACGGGCAATGCCCACATCCGGTCACCGAACCGGCCAGGTTCCGGCGCTGTCGACAGGACGATGCCGGCGATGAGCCGGTCTCCCAGCTCCTCCCGGAGGAACTCGAGGTGCCGGAAGTAGGTGGTTCGCACGGTCGACGATGCCTTGACCTCGATCGCGATCACCCGACCGTCGGCCAGTTCAATGAGGCAGTCGACCTGACGGTTGTTGCTGTTCCGGTAGGCATGCAGCCGGTAATCGTCCTCGGACCAGGTTTGCTGCCGGCGAAGCTCTGCTGCCACGAAGCCTTCGAGAAGCGCACCGAAGTACTCTTCGTGCGCTGTCAGTTGGTCCTCGGAGATGCCGGAGAGTTGCATTGCCAGCGCACTGTCCGGGAGGAAGACCTTCGGACGTCCGATCTCCCGGCGGGCAAGGTTGGGTGTCCACGGGGGAAGCTCGTCCGTGAGGTAAAGGGTGCGGAGCAGGGTGAGATAGGTGACCAACGAGCTCTCCGGGATTCCGGTCTGCTTCGAGATCCGCGCTCGGACCAGTTCCCCGGCCTGGTTCGCGGCCAACAGGCGCAGGGCCGACGTCACCCGAGCTGGATCGGTCAGGCGCATCAGTTCCGCCATGTCCCGGTTGACCAGGCTCGACACGTAGGCGTCCAGCCAGACGGACCGCATCCGGTTGGGCAATGAACGTAGTTCCGGGAAACTTCCGCGGGCAAGCAGTCCAGGGTAGTCCGACCTGGTGAGGGTGGCTGCTGACAGTGGTTCGGCCAGGGCCCCGGAGACGACGGCGTGGACGAAGTCCTCCCGAACATCGCGAAGTTCCCCTTGGCTGAAGCCGCCGAGTGTGACGGCGACGGAACGGCCGGCGAGACTGTCCGGGGTGCGCTCGATGCGGTGGAGGTCTGCGGATCCGGTGAGCAGGAACCGGCCGGGTTTACGGTCGGAGTCCACGGCCTCCTTGATTGCGAGGAGCAGTTCCGGGGCACGCTGGATCTCATCGATGACCAAGGGACTGTCGCTGTTCGGTACCCCGTGGACAGTCAGGAAGCCGGCGGGGTCGGTGGTGGCAGCGGTCCGGGCGTTGTCGTTATCCATCGTGACGATGTTGCCGTGGCGGTGTCCGGCGATGTCGGCAGCCAGGGTGCTCTTGCCGACCTGGCGCCCTCCCTGGAGGACGACGACCGGGAAATGGTCCAGGAGGTCACTGATCCACGGGGAGGCGTTGCGGTGGATGAGGTCATTCATAGTGCAAGTCTAGCGGATTCATTCCTTCACCGTGGATTTGCAGGAACCGACACCGTGGATTTGCAGGAAATGAATCGCCAGTTCAATAGGATAATCCTGGATATTTGGGACGAGTCACCGTGGATTTGGAGGCACTGGCACCGTGGATTTGCAGACAGTCCTGGCGCCGTCGCCTACTCGCCGTTTGTGCCGTCCTCGGCTCAGCTGTCCAGCTCCGTACATCGGCGGATGTCCTCGCGTCCGGCGTAGGACGCCGCCGCACCCCTCGAGCGCACCGCCAGGCTGCCCGCCGCGGACGCCAGCCGTGCGGCTTCACCGAGCGACTCCCCCTCGGCCAGTGACGCGGCCAGCGTGCCGCAGAAGGCATCGCCGGCCCCGGTGGTGTCCACGACCTGCGCCGAGTCTGTCCCCGAGTCGGTCGCGCCGACCGGAATGGCGTCGAGCATGGTCCGCTCACCCCCAGCGACGAGCAACGCGCCCTGGGCTCCCAGGGTCACCACGGCGGAGACCGCCAGGCCGCGTTCCACGGCGGCAGCGAAGGCGTCGAGCAGTTCGTCCAACAGGGCGTCGCGTGGCATACCGAGTACGTCGGCGGCCTCGGTCTCGTTGACGATCAGCGGGTCGGCGGACGCCAGCAGGTCCCGGTCGCGGGTGGTCACCGGCGCGAGGTTCAGGACGAACCGGGCACCCAGCCGCTCGGCCAGTGCGGGCAGTGCGGCGGAGTGCTCCGGGGTCAGCTCCCCCTGCGTCAGCAGTACCGCCGCGGAGTCCACGGCTGCTCCCCCACCCGAGTCCGGGTCAGAGTCTGCGCCGGAAGTCGCGCCACCGAGCGTCGCCGGGTTGGTGAGTGCATTGGCCCCGGAGGTCACCACGATGATGTTCTCCCCCGCCGGGTCGTTCATGATGAACGCCTGGCCGGTCGGGGCGTCGCCGGTGCGTCCCACTGCGGAGACGTCCACCCCGAACTCGGAGAGCTCGGCGACGGCGGAGTCACCGTCGCCGTCGGTGCCGACGGTGGCGTGGAACAGGACGTCCCCCTCACGGGCGGCATAGCGCGCCGCGGCGACGGCCTGGTTGGCCCCCTTGCCACCGAGCGCCGTGCCATTCGGGGCGGCGATGATGGTCTCCCCGGAGGTCGGGAACTGGTCCACGCCGACGAAGGTGTCGATGTTCACCGTGCCGCAGACGACGACCGCATACGTTGGCTCGCTCATTCCTCTGGGCTCCCGTCGGGATCGGCGTTCGGCGTGTTCAGGGTGTTCAGCTCCCACAGTACGGACAACGGCACCTCCCAGACCCGCTCGCCCAGACTGCGGTAGCCGCTCCCGTCAGCCCCGATGATGATGCCCGCGATGAACCGCTTCCCGAGGTTGTCGCGGAGAAACTCCAGGTCGGACGCCGCGTCCTCAGTGGGCGTGCCATTCTCACCGGGCACTTGGATCGCGATGACCCGACCGTCCCGCAGTTCCAGGATGGCGTCTGCTGCCCTACCGCTGCCGTTGCGGTAGGCGCGGATCCGGGACGGATCGTCAACGTCGACCAGTGAGGGGACGTCCCGGGTGACCAGATCGGTGAGATAGTCGCGGTACCAGCCGGCCGTGTCGCACGGATCAGACGGGTCGGTTGCGCCGAGACCGGGGTAGGACCCGCGGGCCAGCAGCTCCTGCCGGCCGGTGGGGGTCGGAGGAGGACGTGAGCAGGAACGTGCCGGGACGCCGGGTGTTCTCCGCGGCAGCGCGGACGGCATCGATGACCTCGCGGCCCGGAGTGGCATCGAAGATATCGTCGATGACCGTGAACCCGTGGCCCCGTCCCACGCCCGCGGAGGCGGCGCGCTCGGCGCGGGGTCAGCAGTTGCGGTTCACGTAGTTGTTGACGTTGATCGCGGCATCGCCTGCAGCTGCGGCCTCCGAGATTCCGGAGAGGACACCGCCGCCATTGCCATCGCCGTCGCCGCTGCCGCCGTCACCGTCAGAGTCCCCGTCCTCCTCCGAGGCACCGTCACCGAAAGTGTCGTTCAGCGTCTCGGTGTCCTCGAGGATGTCCTCCGGGGCGACCTTCGTCAGCTCCGGCCACATCCCCTGCAGGTCGGTGAAAGCGTCCGAGAACTGCGACATTCCGGTGTTGAAGTCCCCGCTACCCACGGTATTCATCGCACTGTCGAAGGACGCCCGGTTGTCGTCGATGACCTCGCAGAACGCCTCGACACTGCGCGTCTCACCGCAGGCAGTCAGCATCGGGACGGCGAGCCCCACCGCCGCAACGAGCACGGCCCCCTTGCGCACCGTGGGGCGCACGGTGGGTCGCACCGAGGTGCGGAACCCTGTGGTCAGCGTGTTCTTCTGCAGCGGCATACGGATGCTCCTTCGGTGATTTACTCCCCGTCGCGGGACGCCATGGCGCGCCGGGCGGCGTCCAGGTTCGGGGCGGGTGCGTTGGCGTGGGCATGACCGGCGTCCCCGCTGTCACCGCAGCTGCCGCAGCCGTCCCCGCAGCCACCGCCGGCGCTGCCGGAACCGCAGGACGACCCGGCCGCAGCGTCCGAACCAGCGTCAGCGTCCGACGAGCCGCCACTGGAGCAGCAGCCCGCGGCGGCGCGCGCCTGCTCCGCCTCCAACGCCTTGGCGTGGTCGATCTTCGCCAGCGTCTGTGCCGCCAGAGCGGCGCCCATGCCGATCAGGAATACCGCGCC
This sequence comes from Candidatus Corynebacterium faecigallinarum, assembly GCF_052264515.1. NCBI lineage: Bacteria > Bacillati > Actinomycetota > Actinomycetes > Mycobacteriales > Corynebacteriaceae > Corynebacterium > Candidatus Corynebacterium faecigallinarum. The sequence continues at coordinate 86,823 of NZ_JBQQOC010000008.1, read as the reverse complement.
GACGACCAGCAGCGCCACGATGATCCACATCCAGCCCCCCTGCAGGCTGACCACACCGGCGGCGATCAACGCCACACCCGCGCCAGTCCAGGTCGGGCCTGCGATGCGGTGCCCGGTGTCCCACATTTCGCGGTTCTTGCGGGCCTCCGGCACACGCAGGCCGACCCATTTGTTGCCGGGCAGCTTCGCCGTCAGAGCAAGCACCCCCGTGACCAGCACGGCAACACCGAAGACGAACAGCAGGACAGACAGAACGATCATGTCCCCCAGTCTATTACAATCAGTACCCATGACTAATTCTCGGAACAGTTCAGGCGAGGCCACCTCCTACCGCTACACCCCCGAACTCGCCGGCGCACTCGAGAACCGCTGGCAGCAGTACTGGCGGGACAACGGCACCTTCAACGCCCCCAACCCCGTCGGCGACCTCGCTGACCAGGACCAGGAACTGCCCGCGGACAAGCTGTTCGTCCAGGACATGTTCCCCTACCCCTCCGGAGCGGGCCTGCACGTCGGCCACCCGCTGGGCTACATCGCCACGGACGTCTTCGCCCGGTTCAACCGCATGCAGGGCCGCAACGTCCTGCACACCCTCGGCTACGACGCCTTCGGCCTGCCCGCCGAGCAGTACGCCGTGCAGACCGGCACCCACCCGCGCACCACCACCCAGGCGAACATCGACAACATGGAGCGCCAGCTGGGTCGGCTGGGTCTGGGCCACGACCGCCGCCGCGTCATCGCCACCACCGACACCGACTTCTACAAATGGACCCAGTGGATCTTCCTGCAGATCTTCAACTCCTGGTTCGATGTCGAGCAGCAGAAGGCCCGCCCGATCGCCGAGCTGGAGGAGAAGTTCGCCGCCGAGGGCGTCGACGGCACCGCGTGGGACGATCTGACGCCGAAGCAGCAGCAGGAGGCGCTCGACGCCCACCGCCTGGTCTACCGCTCCAACTCCACGGTCAACTGGTGCCCCGGCCTGGGCACCGTCCTGGCCAACGAGGAGGTCACCGCCGAAGGACGCTCCGACCGCGGCAACTTCCCCGTCTTCCGCAAGCGCCTGTCGCAGTGGATGATGCGCATCACCGCCTACTCCGACCGCCTCATCGACGACCTGGCGGACCTGGACTGGCCCGACAAGGTCAAGTCCATGCAGCGCAACTGGATCGGACGCTCCCGCGGTGCTGAGGTCGACTTCGCCGTCGAGCTGGCCGCGCCCAAGTCCGAGGCCCGCATCCGTGTGTTCACCACCCGCCCGGACACACTGTTCGGTGCGTCCTACATGGTGCTGGCGCCGGAGCACGAGCTGGTGGACGCCCTGGTCACCGACGCCCCCTACGCCGAGGGCACCAACCCGCTGTGGACCAACGGCGAGGCGACCCCGAAGGATGCCGTGGCGTCCTACCGCAAGGCCATTGCCGCGAAGTCCGACCTGGAGCGTCAGGAGAACAAGGAGAAGACCGGTGTCTTCACCGGCGCCTACGCCACCAACCCGGTCAACGGCGCGCAGGTACCGGTGTTCATCGCCGACTACGTGCTGACCGGCTACGGCACCGGCGCGATCATGGCCGTGCCCGCCCACGACGAGCGCGACCACGAGTTCGCCACGGTCTTCGGCCTGCCGATCCGCGAGGTCGTCGCCGCGCCGGAGTCCACCGGTGATGGTTCCTACGTGCAGGACGCCGCCTTCACCGGCGACGGTACCCTGGTCAACTCCACCAACGATCGCGGCCTGGCCCTCGACGGCAAGAACAAGACAGAGGCCATCGAGGCGACCATCGCCTGGCTCGTCGAGCAGGGCGCCGGTGAGGAGAAGATCCAGTACAAGCTGCGCGACTGGCTGTTCGCCCGCCAGCGCTACTGGGGCGAGCCCTTCCCCATCGTCTACGACGCCGACGGGGTCGCCCACGCGCTGCCGGACTCGATGCTGCCGGTGGAGCTGCCCGAGGTCGAGGACTACAAGCCGGTCAGCTTCGACCCGGACGACTCCGACACCGAGCCGCAGCCGCCGCTGGCCAAGGCCAAGGAATGGGTCGAGGTGACCCTGGATCTCGGCGACGGCGAGCAGACCTACTACCGCGACACCAACGTCATGCCGCAGTGGGCCGGTTCGTCCTGGTACCAGCTGCGCTACGTCGACCCGACGAACTCCGAGGCGCTGGTCGACATCGAGAACGAGCGGTACTGGACCGGCCCGCGTCAGGGCGTGCCCTCCGGTGGTGTGGACCTGTACGTCGGTGGTGTCGAGCATGCCGTGCTGCACCTGCTGTACAGCCGGTTCTGGCACAAGGTGCTCTTCGACCTGGGCCATGTCAGCTCGTATGAGCCCTACCACCGCCTCTACAACCAGGGCTACATCCAGGCCTACGCCTACACCGACGCCCGCGGCATCTACGTGCCCGCCGAAGAGGTCGAGGAGAAGGACGGCAAGTTCTACTACAACGGCGAGGAGGTGAACCAGGAGTACGGCAAGATGGGTAAGTCCCTGAAGAACTCCGTCTCCCCCGACGAGATCTGCGAGAACTACGGTGCCGACACCCTGCGCGTCTACGAGATGTCGATGGGGCCGCTGGACACCTCCCGTCCGTGGGCGACGAAGGACGTCGTGGGTGCGCAGCGCTTCCTGCAGCGCGCCTGGCGCCTGGTCGTCAACGAGGAGGACGGTTCGCTGGTCGTGTCTGGTGCTGGTGCTGCTGATAGCGCTGCGCTGACCGACGATGATCAGCGTGCCCTGCACCGCACCATCGCCGGTGTGCACGATGACTACACCAACCTGCGGGACAACACCGCCGTGGCCAAGCTCATCGAGTACGTCAACTACCTGACCAAGACCTACGCTTCCGCGGACTCGATCCCGCGGGACGCCGTGGAGCCGCTGGTGCTGATGCTCGCCCCGGTCGCCCCGCACATCGCCGAGGAACTGTGGTCCCGCCTGGGCCACGAGCAGTCGCTGGCGCACGAGGACTTCCCGACCTGGTCGGAGAAGTGGCTGGTGGATGACACCATCGAGCTGCCGGTGCAGGTCATGGGTAAGGTCCGCGGCCGGATCACCGTCGCCGCCGACGCCTCCCGTGAGGACATCGAGGCCGCTGCGCTGGAGGAGCCGAACGTGGCTTCCCACGTGGAGGGCAAGTCAGTGGCGAAGATCATCGTGGTGCCCGGCAAGATGGTCAACATCGTCGCGAAGTAGGCGCTGCGCTCCCCTGCCGACCTCAACCCAGGGCCGTCAGGTCCAGGGTCTCCGCGGTGTCGTTGAGCTCGACCGGCAGGGAGTTCCCCGAGACCTCAACCTCGTCACCGTTCCAGTGGAAGGTAGCGCTACCAGGCACATTCTCGTTCGCAGCGGCGGGCTGATCGCCATAGAAGGCGTAGTTCACCCGCACGGTCGCATCGTCGAGCCGCTCGACCGACTCAATGGCCCGGGCGAGGATCGGTGCAGGTTCGGTGACCATCTGCCCCTCGGCGAACAGCACCACGGTCTCCCGCGTGGCACCAGCCGTGCCGGCGGGACCTAGGTCGTGCTGCCCGTTGGCTCCTGACAGGGTGACCCAGTCGAGCCCCATGCAGGGGTCCGGCTGCTCTCCGTCCGGGGTGTAGTAGAAGCGTCCGTCGGTGTCGTCGATGCTGGTGAACACCACCGGGATGGGGGTGCCGCCGGTCAGCGGGTTGACCACCTCGGCGTCCCCACAGGAGGCGTCCGGATCCTGGCCAGGGTCGGATGCGTCCGACACCTCCGCCGACTCAGTGCTGTCGGGGCCCTCGCCCCCGGCATCCGCGTCTGACGACGGATCCGACTCCACGACGGTGCCGGTCACCTCGGTGGCAGCCCCGTCGGTGGCCGTCTCCCCCGAGCAACCGACCAGCAGTGCTCCGACGCATCCGAGCGTCGCCACTGAGGTGAGGAGGGATCGACGGCGGGAGGCATGTGTTCTCATGGCCCTAGGGTAGTCAGTTTTCCAGGGAGCCGGTCCCCTGTCCGACTTCTTGGGGCCGCAGCGCAGCAATCCATCACACCCGAGACGTTTTCTCACCGATCTCCACAATGCCCTGACCTGTAAGTCTCACATTGTGGGCAACGGGGCAGGTGTGATGGATGAAGGACGGGGCGGTGCGGAGAGACCGCAGGCGTCGCTAGTCCAGCATCAGCAGGGGAATCAGCGTGAAGTTGGTGAGCAGGAACACCGGGATCATCCACCACAGCAGGCCGATGAACGGCTGCCACCGCTGGTACCGGCGCCACTTGTACACCACCATGCCGATGGCGGTGCCCATGCCTACGAATGCGACCACCATCGGGACGACCTGGGTGATCACCCCTTCCCCCAAGGTGAAGTGCAGGATCATCCAGGACGCGATGATGACCAGCGGAAAGATGAGGCCGAGCCTGATGGCGAGCCTGTTGGATTCGCGCCGGTCGATGTCCTCGAGGTTCTCGAGCGGATCTGTGGGGTCAGGTGCGTTGGTCATGGTGCTTCCCGAGTCTACTGCCGGGACGGTCTGCGTTCCCACCCCGCGACCACGGCGCACCCCTCCCCTGACGCACACCCGTACCTGCCTTCACCCGGGCACACGAAAAGCGTGGAGGCCGTGAGGAGCACTCCACGCTGGGTTGATCGGCGCCTACACCGGGCTGACGAGCACCGGCGCCGGCGAGTTCGCCAGCAGCTGGTTGGTCGACGGCCCGATGAACACCCGGTTGAACGACCCGAGCACCGAGGAACCGACGACCAGCAGCTCCCCCTTCTTCCAGTGCACGTCGGACATCGCACCGGCCCAGCCCGGGCCGGACCCGACATCCGTGCTCACCTGCAGGTCGGGACGCCGCTCCAGCGCGCGCTCCTTCCCGCGGTCGAGGATCTCGAGGGCCTGGGTGCGCCACCGCTCATCGGCTTCTGCGGCATCGGGGTACGGCGTCAGCGTGGGATACATCGAGGCACCGGTGGGGCTGAACGCCACCAGGCGCAGCGGGACGCCCCATTTCGACGCCAGGTCGGTGGCCTTGCGCAGTGCCTGGTGGGATTGTTCATTGTCCACGTAGGCGCAGCTCACCCGGGTCACCCCGTGCTTGGACATGGTGGGTTGCCGGGGCACGGTGACGACCGGCAGTGGCGAGCAGTGCAACAGGGCGTCCGCGGTGGAACCCGCGCGGAACCGGCCGACGGGACTGCCGTGGCCGCCGTAGCGGGAACCGATGGCGATGACGTCGGCGTCGAAGTCCTCCGCAGCTTCGATCAGTGCGGTGGTCTCCGAGTGACTGTGCAGCAGGGTGTCGCTGGTGTCGATCATCTCGGCGGGCACCCCGGCGGCGGTGAGGGCGTCGCGGGCTGCGGCGTGGCAGGCCGAGGATTCGGCGGCGGCCCACTCCTGGAAGCGGGCTGCGCCGGAGGTGGCCGTGGCCTTGCGGTCCACGTCCTCCGGCCAGATTCGCGGGATCACCGTGACGGGTTTGACCAGGATATCCCTGGTCTTGGCCAGCCAGGACGCGAAGGCAGCGGTGTCTGCACCGCTGGTCGGACGCTGCGCGTCGTCCGTGGCGTCCGACTCACCGTCGGGTCGCCACGCCAGCAGTACCCGTAACGGGCGCGACCGGCGGGACGACTCAGCAGAGCCTGAGCCACGGGACGAGGAGCCACGGGACGCGGATCCCTGCGCCGGCGCCCCGAGGGCCGCGGAGACGCGGGGGCTCCTGTTGGCCGAGCCGGGCATCACGCCTGCTTCTCACCCATGCGGTGGCTGTCGAAGATGGCCATGCCTGATTCGAGGGTTGGCAGGAACTCCTCGAGCTTCTCGAGCTGGTCGGGCTCGAGGGCGGAGAGGATCCCGGTCATCTGCTCGTCGCGCTCGTCGCCGATGCGCTGCAGTTCGGACTCGCCCAGGTCGGTGAGGCGCACGCGCACGCCGCGGCGGTCACTGACATCGCGCACGCGCGAGACCAGCTCGAGGGACTCGAGGTGGTTGATCGCGTTGGACGCGGTGGGCATGCGGATCGACTCAAGTTCGGCGATCTGGCTGATGCGCAGTGCGCCGTGGGCCTTGAGGTTCATCATGATGGAGAGCTGTGCGGTGCTGATCGTGGACTTCGTCGTCTGACGGAAGTACAGGAGGTACATCCGGGTGATGACGGGTCGCAGACGCTTCGCGAGTTCGGAAGGAGTTGCGGTCATGTCCACCAACCTACCGTGGTTTGGCGCGGAAGAATATGTTACTACCAGTGTATTGTGACGGAAACAACAATGTTAGCGTGCTGACCAGTATGGATGTGAATACGGTTTACTTCGCGTTGATGAAATCTTCGAGGTCTGCGCGTCCCTTGTCGTCGGGATTCTGGATCCGCGGGGACTTCATCAGGTAGGTCGAGGCCGGGTCGACCGGGCCACCGATGCCACGGTCCTTCGCGATCTTCGCGGCACGCACCGCGTCGATGATGATGCCGGCGGAGTTCGGCGAGTCCCAGACCTCGAGCTTGTACTCCAGGCTGATCGGCACATCGCCGAAGGCGCGTCCCTCGAGGCGGATGAAGGCCCACTTGCGGTCGTCGAGCCACTGGACGTAGTCGGACGGTCCGATGTGGACGTTGCGGTCGTCGATCTTGCCGGCCAGCGGGCCGGTGAGGTTGGACGTCACGGCCTGGGTCTTGGAGACCTTCTTGGACTCCAGGCGGTCGCGCTCCAGCATGTTCTTGAAGTCCATGTTGCCGCCGACGTTGAGCTGGTAGGTCCGGTCGACGGTCACGCCGCGGTCCTCGAAGAGCTTGGCCAGTACGCGGTGGGTGATGGTGGCGCCGACCTGGCTCTTGATGTCGTCGCCGACGATCGGGACGCCGGCGTCCTCGAACTTCTGCGCCCACTCGGGGTCGGAGGCGATGAAGACGGGCAGGGCGTTGACGAAGGCCACGCCGGCGTCGATGGCGCACTGGGCGTAGAACTTGTCGGCGACCTCGGAGCCGACCGGCAGGTAGGAGACGAGCACGTCCGCGCCGGTCTCCTTGAGCAGGGCGACGATGTCCTCGGCCGAAGCGTCCGGCTCACCAGACTCCTCGATGGTCTCCTGGTAGTACTTGCCCAGGCCGTCGGCGGTGTGGCCGCGGGTGACCTTCACGCCGAGCTCGGGCAGGTCGCAGATCTTGATGGTGCAGTTCTGGCCGGATTCGGTGGCTTCGCCGGCGTCCTTTCCGACCTTGTCGGCGTCGACGTCGATGGCGGCGACGAGTTCGATGTCGCGCACGTGGTAGTCGCCGAAGCGGACGTGCATCAGGCCCGGGACGGTGCTGTCGTCCGGGGTGTCCTTGTAGTACTCGAGGCCCTGCAGCAGGGAGGTCGCGCAGTTACCGATGCCGACGATGGCAAGCTTGATGCCGTTGGCGGTGTTTTCCGTGGAAGTCATGGTGTCGGACGTTAGCCCTGTCCTCGGCGGAATACACCAGCTGAACGGGCTGATTGGCGGACTTGACCGTTCAACCCCGGAGCTTGACCGATTCAGCGTGGGGTGATCCCTGCCCCGACCAGGGGTGGCTACGGTGGCGGTTCGGTGGCGGCCCGGCGGGTCGTCACCGACCGGCCCGTCGGACAGGGCGGCGTTACACTGTGGGGACCATGCGTGAGCCGACCCGAATCTCCCACGACCTCGACCGCCGCCGGACGCTACGAGCGTTGCGCGCCGGCGAGTTGTCGCGCTCCGAGGTCTGTGACGCAGGTCGGGCACTGCGGTCCTCTGCGGAGGTGCTCGGCGTCCGCAGTGAATCTCCCTGCCCGCTGTGTGGCAGCTGTGAGGTGCGTGACGTGGCGTGGGTCTACGGGTCGGCGATAGCGGAAAAGTCAGGGACGGCGCGTAGTCTTTCAGAGATCAGGGCGATTCTCGCTACCCTGTTCCCTGACGGTGGCGTCCAGTCTGCTAAAGAGCTGACTGTCCACACCGTCGAGGTGTGCCTGCGGTGCGGATGGAACCACCTGCTCCGGGAAGACACGTACCGGGCAGGTACGGACCACCGCGAACATCAGTGAACATCAGTGAACAGAGATTGTTGACCACAGAAAGACCAGCAGAGAGACCAGCAAGGTGACTAACGACACGACCACAACAGCCGACGGCACCAAGCGCCAGCGGACCCGGAAGCGCAAGCCCGTGTGGCGGCGCCTCATCGCGTCCGCCGTCGCCGTGCTCGCGGTGCTCGTCATCGTGCCATTGGTGGCGTTCTTCGCCGCATACTCCGTCACGAAGGTTCCGGAGCCGGAAGAGCTGGTGACCAACCAGATCTCCCAGATCTACGCCAACGACGGCTCCACCGAGCTGGCCCGGATCGTCCCACCGGAGGGCAACCGGCAGAACGTCGACATCGACGAGATCCCCGAGGAGGTCCGCAATGCGGTCCTCGCCGCCGAGGACCGCAACTTCTACGACAACCCCGGATTCTCGATCACCGGTTTCGGACGCGCCGCGATCGGTCAGCTCACCGGTGACGACGCCGGTGGTGGTTCCACCATCACCCAGCAGTACGTGAAGCAGGCCGTGGTCGGTGACGAGCGCAGCCTGGTCCGTAAGGGCAAGGAGCTGGTGGTCTCGGCGAAGATGGCCAATGAGTGGTCGAAGGACGAGATCCTCGAGGCCTACCTCAACACCATCTACTACGGACGCAACGCCTACGGCATCTCCGCCGCGGCGCGCGCCTACTTCGCCAAGCCGGTCTCCGAGTTGACCGCGTCCGAGGGCGCGGTGCTCGCCGCGACGATCCAGCGGCCCAGCCAGCTCGACCCGTGGACGAACCGTCCGGAAGCCGAGCAGCGCTGGAACTACGTCGCCGACGGCATGGCCTCCATGGGCGCGATCAGCGACCACGCCCGTAGCGAGATGGTCTACCCCGAGGTCACCGACCCGTCACAGGACAACTCCGGCTCGGTCGCCGAGGGCACCAACGGGCTGATCAAGAGGCGGGTGCTCGCCGAGCTCAACGCCAACGGCATCACCGAGGAAGCGGTCAACACCGGCGGCCTGAAGATCACCACCACCATCGACGCGAACCACCAGCGGGCCATGGTCGAGCAGGTCCACGCGACGATGGAGAACCAGGCGGACTCCGTGCGTGCCGCCGGTGTGGCCATCGACCCGCGGACCGGTGGAGTGCGCGCCTACTTCGGTGGCGACGACCCGACCGGCCTGGACTGGGCGAACGCCGGCATGCAGACCGGCTCGACGTTCAAGATCATCACCATGGCCGCCGCCGTGGAGCAGGGCATCCCCACGTCCACGCCCTACGACTCCTCCCCCGTCACCACCGGTGCCACGGAGGTCGGCAACGTCGGCGGCGAGTCCTGCGGCACCTGTTCCATGGCCGAGGCTTTGAAGCGTTCGCTGAACACCTCGTTCATCCGTGTCGCCCGTGACCTGGAGAACGGTCCGCAGGACGTGGCGGACATGGCACACCGGCTCGGTGTCGCCAAGGAGCTCCCCGGCATCGGTGAGACGCTGCGCGAGAACGGCGGCACCCCGTACGAGGGCATCACCCTGGGTCAGTACCAGTCCCGTCCGACGGACATGGCGTCCGCCCTGGCGACGCTGACCAACCGTGGTTCGATGGTCCCCGCCCACTTCGTGTGGAAGGTCGAGACCGACGAGGGTGAGATGCTGATGGACAACACCGACATGGAGTCCACCCAGGTCATCCAGCCGGAGGTCGCCGACGAGGTGATCGGCGCGATGACCCCGATCGCCGGGTACTCGAACAACCACCAGCTTGCTGCCGGTCGGCCGAGTGCGGCGAAGACCGGTACCGCCCAGCTGGGTGACACCGGCCAGAACAAGGACGCCTGGATGATCGGGTCCACCCCGCAGCTGGCCACCGCGATCTGGATCGGCGACACCGCCGGCAACCCGTTGATCGACGCGACCCGCGGCGGATCGATGTACGGTTCCGGTGCCCCGTCCGACATCTGGCAGCGGTTCATGGACCAGGCGTTGGCCGACACCGAGATCGAGCAGTTCGAGTCCTCCGACGGCGTCGCCATCCAGGGCAGCGGATCCGGCGGCGGCGGAGACTGGACCGGCGGCGGCGCCGGAGAAGGCGACGCCGGTGACGGTGCCGGTGACGGCGGCGGCGACGGCGGTGGCGGTGACACCGGTGGAGACACCGGTGGCGGCAACGACGCTCCGCCGGCTGCCCCCGGTGGCCGCGGGAACGACGACTTCGGTCAGATGATCGAGGACTTCCTCAACAACTTCTAGCAGCGCCGACGGCGCCGTACCCGCGGGTGCGGCGCCGTTCGTGCGTCCTGCACCTTGTACTGCCCTGTGCATCCCGGTACTCCCCCGTACTCCCCCATACTCCCCCGTTGTCCCCTAGCTTCGTCCTGGGGGCCCTCCACCCCGTATAAATCGTGGAGGACCCAAAAAACACGACCCCGAAGGTGGACCCGTATCCATGTCGAGTGCTGAGCTGCTGATCACGATGGGCAGCGTTTTCATCGGATTCCTGCTGTTCGGAGGCGCCTTCGCCAGTTTCATGGCGAAGAAGCCGCCGAAGCAGGTCTGGTCCTTGTTCGCCGTGGCGATCATCTTCATCACCCTCGTCCCTGTGATCATCGCGGTATTTTGGGCGACCTGATATGCAGCGTGTATGCTGATCAGGTTGCTGACGCAACGAACCCTCCTGCCGTGCCCAACAGGGGTGCGGCCGAAAAAACACTAGACCACAGGAGGTGATGAGGTCCGTGCGTCAATACGAGATGATGATCATCATCGACCCGTCCCAGGATGAACGCACCGTTGCCCCGTCGCTGGACAAGTTCCTCGAGACGGTTCGCAAGGAAAACGGTACGGTTGACAAGGTAGACATCTGGGGCAAGCGTCGCCTGGAGTACCCGATCAACAAGCAGGACGAGGGCATCTACGCCGTCGTCGATCTGAACTGCGAGTCGGCTACCGTCCAGGAGCTTGACCGCCTGCTGAACCTCAACGAGATCATCATGCGCACCAAGGTGCTGCGCAAGGACGCCAAGTAGCCCACCGGCACTTCGCGGTCCTGATGGACATTCAGTCCCAGCATCAGCACCAACGTCGAAACAGGAGTCACTGACATGGCACAGGGAGATACCCCGATCACCGTCGTCGGAAACCTCGTCGCCGATCCCGAGCTGCGCTACACGCCCAGCGGGTCGGCGGTCGCGAACTTCCGCGTGGCATCCACGCCGCGGCGATACGACTCCCAGTCCGGCCAGTGGGTGGACGGCGAAGCACTGTTCCTCACCTGCAATGTGTGGCGCCAGGCGGCCGAGAACGTGGCGAACTCGCTCACCAAGGGTGACCGGGTGATCGTCAACGGTCGGCTCCGCCAGCGCAGCTTCGAGACCCGCGAGGGAGAGAAGCGCACCGTCTTCGAGGTCGAGGTCGACGAGGTCGGCCCGTCCCTGAAGTACGCGACCTCCCAGGTCACCAAGACCCCCCGTCAGGGCGGGAACTTCGGTGGCAACCAGGGCGGCGGTCAGGGCAACCCCGGTGGCCAGCAGGGCAACCAGGGCGGCTTCGGCGGCCCGCAGGGTCAGGGTGGACAGGGTGGCCGTCCGGGCAACCAGGGTGGTTTCGGTGGACGCAATGCGGCCGCCGACGATGATCCGTGGAACTCCGCACCGCAGTCCGGTTTCGACGGTGGCGACGAGCCGCCGTTCTGATGTCCGTGTAGATCTACGTTTTCGCCCCCAGATACAAAAACCATGAAAGGCAACGGATCATGAAGCTGATCCTCACCGCCGCCGTCGACAACCTCGGTGTCCCTGGTGACATCGTCGAGGTCAAGGCCGGCTACGGACGCAACTTACTGCTGCCGCGCGGCTACGCCATCCCCGCCACCCGTGGCGCGGAGAAGCAGGTGGAGAACATCCGCCGTGCACAGCAGGACAAGGTCATCCGCGACCTCGACCACGCTCGCGAGGTCAAGGCCGAGATCGATCACCTGAGCAACGTCACCGTCAACGTGCGTACCTCGGAGCAGGGCAAGATGTTCGGCTCCGTCTCCGCGGAGGACCTCGCTGTCGCAGTCAAGGCCGCTGGCGGCCGTCAGCTGGACAAGCGCACCATCGTCCTCAACAAGGGTGACGTGAAGAAGACCGGTTCCTACAACGTCGACATCAAGCTGCACCCGCAGGTTGTCGCGTCGCTGAACTTCAAGGTCGCCGCCGAGAAGTAGAGCCTTTCCGCGCTCTACGGTCCCGACAAAATCTTTAATGTCGCAGTACCGCATGGTGGGACGCCGCAGTACCGATTCATCACCGTGGACCTGACGGTTCACGCGTCGCCCGGACTAGACACCCGGGCGCACCCGCCGGCCTAGACACCCGGCAGAGTCGGTAGCATGGTGGCGTACATATCGTACGATGTCGCGACGACAGTCACTTCAACTGAGACAACAGCATCAGTGAGACCCGAGGGTCTCGCAGGGTCCGCCCCCGGACGAGTCATTCAGACTCGCCCGGGGGCGGACCTTTATGGTCCGTGTGGGGGTACGGGGGATGTGGGGGACGCGCTGGGACGTTGTGCACATCTTGTCCACAGTTGTCCACACTCGCTATGGCTCGGTGTGGACAACCAGGGGAGAACTGTGCATAATATGCGAATAGTTCACTCTGGGGGCACCTCGTGTTGACCTGCAGGTATCTCTGCGCCCCTCGATCTGACCTGTGAATTCGGAGACTTGTCCACCTTGTCCTGGTGTAAATATATCCAACTGCAACTTTCTGACCTGCGGGTATCCGAAAATCCGCAGGTCGGCGAGGGGTTGTCCACACGTTGTGCACACAGCGAGCAGGAGTGGAGGGCGAAGATGCACACAAGATCCACACATTGTCCACAATCGGTGTGGATAACTCCTGGAAGTCGGTGGGCTCGGGGCCTGCAGCGTCCGCTCGACGGCAAAGTGCACAGGTCCCGGACGTCCGGCAGCGTCGTTGATGTGGACAACTGATGTGGCACTCCCGCGGGATAGTTTCCTGTCCGTCGTGGGTACTAAGATGGCGGCCATGAGTGCACAGGAGATGGGTAGCGCGGGATTCGGGGACGCCGACGGGACGAGCGCGATCCCGCTGCCGCCCGAGCCCGGCCCCTGGGACGATGACGGTCCCGCGGGGGACTTCGGTGGCGGAAAGCGCCGTGGCGGCTTCCAGCGGTCAGGTCGCGGCGGCAACGACCCTGCAGCCTTCGCCGAGCCGCGGCAGATGCCGCAGAACACCGAGGCGGAGCAGGGCGTCCTCGGCGGCATGATGCTCAGTAAGGACGCCATCGCCGATGTCGTCGAGCGGCTCCGTCCCGACGACTTCTACCGTCCGGCACACCGCACCATCTACGAGACCATGCTCGAACTCTACGGCGAGGGCATGGAGGTCGACCCGGTGATCCTCGCCGGGCGGCTCGACAACAACACCCTGTTGGACGTCGTCGGTGGCGCACCCTACCTGCACGAACTGTCCTCGAAGGTGCCGACTGCGGCGAACGCCGGCTACTATGCCGACCTCGTCGCCGAGAAGGCCGTCCTGCGTCGACTGGTCTCCGCCGGTACCCGCATCGTGCAGTTCGGTTACTCCGGACTGGAGGGCCAGGAGCTGGAGAGCGTGGTCGACCGCGCCCAGCAGGAGATGTTCAACATCACCAACGAGTCCGCCAGCGAGGACTACATGGTGCTTCAGGACCTGCTGGAGTCCACCATGGACGAGCTGGACTCCCTGGAGAACGGCACTGGCGAGGGTGAGGGCGTCATGACCGGTTTCAGTGAACTCGACGAGATGACCAATGGGTTGCGCGGTGGTCAGATGATCATCGTCGCGGCACGTCCCGGTGTGGGTAAGTCCACGCTGGCGCTGGACTTCATGCGGTCGGTGTCGGTGCAGCAGAACAAGGCGTCGGTGCTGTTCAGCCTGGAGATGAGTAAGTCCGAGGTGATGATGCGTGTCTTCTCCGCCGAGGCGGAGGTGCCGCTGTCGGTGATGCGCGGCGGCAAGATGAACGACGGACAGTGGGACAAGCTGACCCGGCGGGTCACCGCGATCGAGAGCGCGCCGATCTTCATCGATGATTCGCCGAACCTGACGATGACCGAGATCCGCGCCAAGGCCCGCCGCCTGAAGCAGAAGCACGATCTGGGCTTGATCGTGGTCGACTACCTGCAGCTGATGAGTTCGGGTAAGAAGGTCGAGTCCCGTCAGCAGGAGGTTTCGGAGTTCTCCCGTCAGCTCAAACTGCTGGCCAAGGAGGTGGACGTGCCCCTGGTCGCCATCTCGCAGCTGAACCGTGGCGTGGAGTCCCGTGGTGATGACGCGCTGCCGAAGGTTTCCGACCTGCGAGAGTCCGGTTCGCTGGAGCAGGACGCCGATATCGTGCTGCTGATCAGCCGTCCGGACGCCCAGAACCGTGACCATGAGCGGGCCGGCGAGGCGGATCTGATCCTGGCGAAGCACCGTGGTGGCCCGATCGGCACGATCCAGGTCGCTCACCAGCTGCACTACTCGAAGTTCTCCGAGCTCAGCCGCGGCATCTAGCTGCGGCATCGAGGGCCGGTATCGAAGGGCTGGGGGCCAGCCGGGTCAGGCCTGTTTCGGTCCCGGATGTCGGAAAGGTGGGACGAATCGCTGGGATCTGACGGAAATCCCGACGATTCGTCCCACCTATTCGACACCCAGCAGACTTCCGGGGATGGATCGTGATGGCCCTGGGGAGTGGGGAATGCTGGGGGAGAGGGCGCGGTAGCCGGCTCAGTCCTCGAACTGCTCGAGGATCACGTCGAGTACCCGGCCGAGGTCCGCGGCCTGCTGCTCGTCCAGGCGGTCGATCATCAGGCGGCGCACCGAGTCCACGTGACCGGGGGCGGCCTGCTGGATCGTGGACAGGCCCGTCTGGGTCAGCACGATGAAGGCACCGCGACCGTCGGACTCGCAGGCTTCGCGGGTGAGCAGGTCACGCTTGATCATCCGGGAGATCTGGTGCGACAGTCGGGAGCGGTCCCAGGTCAGGGCATCTGCCAGTGCGGCGATGCGCATCCGGTAGTCCGGGGCCTCGGAGAGGTTGACCAGGACCTCGTAGTCGGACATCGACAGTCCGCTCTGCCGCTGCATGTCGCGGGCCAACTCGGAGTCGATCCGCCGGGAGGCGGCGAGCCACTTGCGCCACAGGCACTGTTCCTCGTCCGAGAGCCACCTGGGGGAGTTGTCCGTGCTGTTCGTCATGCATCCATTCAATCACACCGAGCAGTTGGTTGACACATCAACCAACCGGTCCTAAGGTGGTGTTCACCGGACGGCAACCGACCGGTCCTACCGTCGAGGTGGTGTCCGACCCGGAAACCGCCAGCGCGGGCCGCCCGGGGACAAAAGACACAATCAACACCAATCGCTTCCAAGGAGCATCACCACATGAGCACCGTCAACGACTACGCCGGCAACTTCACCATCGACCCCGCCCACTCCGAGATCGGCTTCACCGCCCGCCACGCCATGGTCACCAAGGTCCGTGGCTCCTTCAACGAGTTCTCCGGCACCGCCACAAGCGGCGAGAACCTGGCCGACGCCGCCATCTCCGTGACCATCGCAGCGTCCTCCCTCGACACCCGCAACGCCGACCGTGACGGCCACGTGAAGAGCGAGGACTTCTTCGACGTCGAGAAGTTCCCGGAGATCACCTTCACCTCCACCAGCGTCACCGCCGCCGGCGACGACGCTCTTGAGGTCACCGGTGACCTCACCGTCAAGGACGTGACCAAGCAGGTCACCGTCCCCTTCGAGTTCGACGGCGAGGTTGTCGACCCGTGGGGTGCCACCCGCGTCGGTTTCTCCGGTTCCACCACCATCAACCGCACCGACTTCGGCTTGACCTGGAACGCTCCGCTGAAGACCGACGGCGTGCTCGTCTCCGAGAAGATCACCCTGAACTTCGACATCTCGGCCACCAAGGACGCTTAAGTGTTCTAGCATCACGGGCATGAAGCCCGTCGATGTCACCACAAGCCGGGGCGCCGGGGTCCTCGTCTTCATTGGCGGGGCCCTCGGCGCCTTCCTGCGTTGGGCGTTCACCGTGGACACTGGAATCGAGGGCTCGCTGTGGCCCCTGCTGGTGGTCAACCTCACCGGTGCTTTCGCCCTCGGCCTGCTGGTCGGCTACCTCCCGCTGGTCAGCGACACGACGTCCTCCGGTAAGTCAGGACGTCGCGAACGCATCCGCCTGACACTCGGCACCGGCCTGCTCGGCGGCTTCACGTCCTACTCGGCGATTGCCGCCGCGACGGTGCAGGACGCAGGCGGTCCGCTCGGCCCGATCGTCTACCTGGTCGGCACCGTGGTGCTGGGCCTGCTGCTGGCCAAGGCAGGCCTGTGGTGTGGTGCGCGGATCAGCGGCGAGCCCTACGGCAACGAAACGAGCGGCAACAGCGCCAACAGCGCGTCCGGCCAGGCCGGCACAACCGGGGAGGTGACGGCATGATCGGCGAGATCTCCCTGGTGGCGGCCCTACTCGTCGCCTTCGGCGGCGGCACAGGTGCCTGGCTGCGCTGGCGGCTGGACCGCTACATCACCGACCGCACCAGCAGTGACCTGCTGGTCAGCCTGCTGGTGATCAACACTCTGGGTTCCCTGGTGTTGGGCCTGCTGTTCGGCCTCACCGACAGCTGGTGGCTCGTCGCGCTGATCGGCCGGCCTATGCGGTGGCTTCACCACCTTCTCCACGGTGTCGGTCGATGCCGTGGGCCTGTTCCAGCGCAAACTCACCGCCGCCGCGCTGATATCGGTGGTGGCGATGGCGCTGCTGACCGTCGCCGCCTTCGCGCTGGGCTACTACGCGGTGAACTGGATCTAGCACGCCCACCGCGCTACCGCGCTGGGCCCCGTGGCGTCTACACCGCCGTGTAACCGCCGTCGACCAGCACATAGGACCCGGTGATGAAGGACGCCTCGTCCGACAGCAGGAAACGCACCAGCGGGGCGATCTCCTCGGCCCGTCCCAGGCGACCCAGCGGGTGGCGGGAGATCAGGGCCTGCTTCTGCTCATCGGGGACGGCAGCCAGCAGGGGAGTGTCGATGTAGGCCGGCCCCACGGAGTTGACCCGCAGCCCGGCGGGGCCGTACTCCGCAGCAGCGTTCTTCGTCAGCCCGACGACCCCGTGCTTGGCGGCGGTGTAGGCGGCGTTGCCCGGGGCTGCGACGGCACCGTGGATCGAGGCCATGTTCACGATCGCGCTCTGGTCGGCCCCGGCCTCGAGCATCGCCGGCACCTGGTAGCGCATGCCGTAGAGCACCCCGTTGAGGTTGATCCCGATGACCTTGTCCCAGTCATCGGTCTCCAGGTCACCGACGGGGTTGGACGCCCCGGTGATGCCGGCGTTGTTCACCGCGTAGTTGAGCTGACCGTAGGTCTCGATGGCGAAGGCGACGGCGGCCTCGGCGTCCGCCGCACTGGAGGCGTCCGACTGCAGCGCGGTGGCCTGACCGCCGTCGGTGGTGATGGCTGCGGCCACCGACTGGGCGGCGTCCACGTTGATGTCGGCGACGATGACCTTCGCTCCGTGGGCGGCAAGGTCGGCGGCGATGGCGGCACCGATGCCGGAACCGGCACCGGTGACCAGGGCGACCCGGCCGTCAAAAGGCGCAGCGGAGTGGGCGGGGGAGTCAGGCATGGTGGGTCCTTTCCGTGTGGTGGGTGGTTCCACCGCAAGGGTAGACCCCGGTCCGGACACGGTCCTGCCAGATGGGGGTGGTGACCTCGCTGACCAGCGAGGAGTCGCCGAATCCTAGCGGGGCTTCTTCGCCGAGACCCACACGTCGATCTCGGCGGTGACCGGCTCGGCGCCGGCGTCGTCGAGCAGCTGGAGGTTCACGGTGATCAGCTGGCCGCCGGTCTCGCGGGTGAGGGTGGAGAAGTCCGGCCAGTCGGCGGTGGCGGTCACGGTCAATCCGCCGGTCGACTTGGCGGGGTAGTCAGCACGCATACCGCGGGGGAGCCACCGGTGGCTCGTGGGCACTGCGGCCTCGCACAGAGCCCCCATTGCGGCCTCCGCACCGTTGAGCGCGGCGATGACGTGGAAGGTCCCGATGTGGTTCTGCACTCCCCACCACTTGCCGATGCGCACCACGGCGCGCTCCGGGGTGACCTCGCGCACCCGCGGGAAGACGGTGCGGAAGTAGGGGGCCTTCAAGGAGTAACCGACCGAGAAGAGTCCCCGTCCCAGGGTGCTCGTCCCGTTCTTGGTGACCTTCTTCCAGAGCTTGTACGTGCCAGTGCTAGTCATAAATTCATAGTATAATGCAGTGGCCCGACGGATACCGGCGAACGGCGGTACGCTGGATGTGGAATAGCGGCAGCCGTCGGGGACGTTGTACCCCGTGTAACAGTCAATACACGCGAAAATGCAGAAGAGGTAGAGCCCATGGCCACCACGACGATCACCACCGAGAACTTCCAGGACACCATCCAGGGCGACGGCATCGTCCTGCTCGACTTCTGGGCGGACTGGTGCGGCCCGTGTAAGCGTTTCGCCCCGGTCTTCGAGAAGGCCTCCGAGGAGAACCCGGAGATCACCTTCGGCAAGATCGACACCGAGGCCAACCAGGACATCGCCGCCGCCCTGCAGATCCAGTCGATCCCCACGCTGATGGCCTTCCGCGACGGCATCCTGGTCTTCCGGGACGCCGGTGTGATGAACCCGAAGCAGCTCCGTGAGCTCATCGAGCAGGTCCAGGGCCTCAACATGGAGGACGTGCGCAAGCAGGTCGCCGAGCAGCAGAACAGCTAGTTCGTCTGGCCCGGGGTACCCGCGCCGGGTGCGCGGGTGACGGCGGGGCGGTCCGGGGGAGACCAGCCCGCCACACGCATCGCGGGAAAAGTGTTTATGCTGGGGAACTGACAGCACTGGCCGGACGATTCGACCGAAGCGTCCTTGAGGCCACGATGACGGCGACTTAGGAGCACGCGCAATGGCGAACCCCTTCTCGAAGGGCTGGAAGTACCTCATGCAGTCCCTCGACACCACCATTGAGGAGAACGCGGACCCGAAGGTGCAGATCCACCAGGCGACCGAGGCGGCGAAGAAGCAGCACCGTGAGGTCACCGAGTCCGCCGCCCGCATCATCGGCAACCGCAACCAGCTCGAGATGTCGCTGAACCGGCTGGTCAAGGACCAGGAGAAGCTGCAGAACAATGCGCGGGCCGCACTGCAGCAGGCTGATGCCGCCACCTCTGCCGGCGACCAGGCGAAGGCCGATGATCTCATGAACACCGCCGAGGTGTTCGCCACCCAGCTGGTGACGGTGGAGCAGGAGATAGAGAACACCAAGCAGATGCACGCCCAGGCGACCGAGGCGGCGAACCAGGCCCAGCAGCAGCAGAAGCAGTCCGAGATGCGGCTCAAGGAGCAGCTCGGACAGATCGACCAGCTCAAGGCGCAGGTCGACCAGGCCAAGATGCAGGAGAGCTCTGCCGAGGCACTGCAGTCGATGAAGGGCATCCAGGCTGACGACAATGTCCCGACACTGGACGGGGTGCGCAGCAAGATCGAGGCCCGCTACGCCAACGCCCTCGGCGCCCAGGAGCTCACCGAGCGCAGTGTGCAGGGCCGGATGGCCGAGATCGAGACGGCCGGCAATGACTTCGCCGCCTCGTCGCGCCTGGAGCAGATCCGTGCCGAGATGGGTGGCGGTGCCGGTGGTGCCGGCGAGCTGACCTCCAACGCTGCGGGCGGCGACGTCACCGGTGAGATCGAGGCGGGGGAGGACGCCGCGGACGCGACTGATGCCGCCGATGCTGCCGAAGCCTCCGCCGAGGACGTGACTGTCGATGGCGCCGGCGACCCGGACGGCGACCCGGACGGCGAGCAGACGACCTCCTCGTAGATCGGACACCCCGGGCGCCTCACCGGTGCGGTGCCCACTCTCACGCCCGCGTCCGCGCATGTCAGGCATCACACCTCCGACGATTCCCACATCATAAGACCTGCAGGTCAGAGTGCCGCAGCGGAGGAGGGGATCAAGGAACGGGTGTGATGGATGGCCCCGCGACGGCGGCAGCGTCCCACATCCTCCCGCCATGTGCCGCGCGTCCCACCGTATGCCGCCGTACCAGGGTTGCGACCCCGGCAGTCGACTCGTAGGATCATGTGGTTCGTGCCCGCAAACGTGGCGGACGCTGCCGCCCGGCACTCGTTGACCGGGACACCACGACCCGGTCCCTTGGAACGCTGGCACTTCGGAATCCTGGCATTTCGGAGTTATGGCCTCTCGGCGCAACGGCACCACCGTGTGACGTCCTGAGACCGCCGGTCCCGGCAGACTACTTTCGACGACGCCCTCGAGCTTTCGGGGGCTTCATTGTTGTGGTCTGGACAAACGCAGCGTCCTGCCCTGTTCCCGAGCGCGGCACAACACCGCTGCGACGAGTGAATCGCCGTCGCAGCCCGAACCCCGACGTTTGCACCCGCCACCAGCGGGAATGCCACGTCGGCGCAGTACTTGGGAGGACGACACCATGTCACATGACAGAGACACTTCCGGCGGAACGACCGCCGACCAGAGCGCGACCGACGCGCAGGCCACGGCTGCGGCCCAGGCAGATGCACAGGTAGAAGCCCAGGCGGGTACCCAGGCAGAAGCCGAGACCACGGCCGGAGGCGTCAACGCCGGCCTGCTGATCGGCATCCTCGTCGGCGCCGCCTTCGTCGCGATCCTCAACGAGACCGCGCTGTCCAACGCACTGCTGTCGTTGATGGCCGAGTTCTCCATCACCGAGGGCACCGCCCAGTGGCTGACCACGGTGTTCATGCTGACCATGGCGGTCGTGATCCCCACGACCGGTTACCTCATGGACCGGCTGACGCTGCGCTCGATCTACACGGTCGCCCTGTCGCTGTTCCTCGCCGGCGCTATCCTCGCGGCCGCGGCGCCGATCTTCGCACTGCTGCTGCTGGCCCGTGTGCTGCAGGCCGCCGGTACCGCGCTGATCATCCCGCTGCTGATGACCACGATCATGATGCTCATCCCGGTGGAACGCCGCGGTTCGGTGTTCGGCCTGGTCACCATCGTCATGGCGGTCGGCCCCGCGGTCGGCCCCACCTTCGCCGGTGTCGTGATGGAGCTGGCCAGCTGGCGCTGGATCTTCCTGGTGATGATCCCGCTGGCGCTGATCGCCCTGCTGCTGGGCCTGTGGCAGATCAAGAACTACAAGGAGCCGAAGAAGCCCCCGTTCGACCTGTTCTCGGTCCTCCTCTCCGCCATCGGTTTCGGCGCGACGATCTACGGACTCTCCGGCATGTCCGCCATCGCCGACGGCTTCCCGACCGTCGCCGTGATCAGCCTGACCATCGGTGTGCTGACGCTGGTGGTCTTCTTCCGTCGCCAGGGTGCGCTGATGCGCGCCGAGGCCGCCGGCGAGCACAAGGCCGCGCTGCTGAACATCACCCCGCTGAAGATCCGGGAGTTCTCCTGGTCGCTGGGCCTGATGCTGCTGAGCTTCGGTTCACTGTTCGGGTTCATCATCATCATGCCGATCTTCGGCCAGACCGTCCTGGGTCTCTCTGAGCTGCAGACGGGCCTGGTGACCCTGCCGGGCGGCATCATCATGGGTGTGATGGGCCCGATCGTCGGACGCATGTACGACCGGATGGGCACCCGCCCGCTGATCATCCCCGGTGGTGCGCTGCTGATGGTGGCCATGGGCATGCTGCTGATGCTCGACGAGAACAAGGACTTCTGGTACCTCACGGCCGTGGCCGTGGTGCTGAACATCGGGCTCTCCTGCCTGATGACCCCGCTGATGTCGAATGCGCTGGCCGCGGTGCCGGACACCATCTCCTCGCATGGTTCGGCGATCCTGAACACCCTGCAGCAGATCGCCGGTGCCGCCGGTACCGCCCTGTTCATCGCGGTGATGAGCTTCGGATCCGCGCGCTCCGACGCCGATGAGCCGGTGATGGCACTGGTCGACGGCGTCCATGGGGCGTTCTACCTGGGTGCCGGTATCTCGGTGGTGGTGTTCATGCTGGCGCTGGTGCTGCGCATCGACGCACGCGACATCCCGAAGGTGCAGCGCGGCAGCACTCCGGAGCGGATCGACGCCGAGTAAGACCGCGCGCTTGAGGTTGCGCCGCCTATGGTCGCGGCGCCTATGGTCGCGCCGCGTAAGATCGGTGGGGTGAATGGTGTGACCCCGCCCCCAGGCCTGTTCCCGTCGGACGACAACGAGTCCTCCGACGGGTTCGGTGCAGGTACGGACGGCGCGGGTGGCGCGGAGGCGAAGGATGCGCCGGGGTCCCGTCGCTACCGCAAGGCGCTGATCGCTATCGCCGTCTTCGCTGTCCTCGTGGCCGTCGGGGTGGCGGGGTTCCGCTGGTACTCGGAGTCCTATGTGGAGCGTCCCGGGGGCCTGGGGGAGTCCGCGGCGCGGGCAGCGTGTGAGGACGCCGTGCGCATCGAGTCCGGGTACGGGGACAATGCCGTCTTCGACACCTGGAGTGCGACGATCGTGCCCGGTGATGGTTCTGACAACGGTTCTGACAACGGTGCGAACGATGCCGACCAGTGGTTGGTCGAGGGGCAGGTATTCGCCGAGGCGGAGCGCGGGGTCGACGAGACCGACGGCTCCCGCACCGATGGCGAGGAGTTCAGCTGCACGGTGGGGGAGGACGACGCGGTCGTGATGATGCGCTGACCCTCCCGCTCTCGGGTGGTTTGACCCCCTTCAGACCACCCGGGAGCGGGAGTCTCGTGCTTCTCCGGCCAGCAACAGGCGTTGTCCGGGGCCCAGCCCTACGCCCGGGCGGCGAGTGCGGCCAGATCCACGCCGGTCGGCAGGGTGCCGTACTCCATGCCGCGGCTGGTGGGGTCGACTCGTCCGGCGAGGTAGGCCTCGGCGACGGGTGCGGGGGCATGGGCGAGCAGGATCTGGGCCTGCAGCGTCAGCGCCATGGACTCCACCAGCCGCCGGGCGATGGCTGGTGCGGCAGCGGGGGAGGAGGCCGCCTGGCCGAACAGGGACTTCGTCCGGGCCAGCTGCGCGTCATAACGCTCGTCGCGTCCGGCGGCGCCGTCCAACTCCGCGACGAAGGCCTCCGTGGCGGACGGCTGTTTCCCATCGCACGCAGGACGTCCAACGCGATCACATTTCCGGAACCCTCCCACACCGCATTCACCGGCGCTTCCCGGTAGCGACGGGCCAGGGGGAACAGCTCGGTGTAGCCGTTGGCGCCGAGGCACTCAAGTGACTCATAGGCGTGGTGGGGGCCGCGCTTGCACACCCAGTACTTGGACACCGCGGTGGCCAGCCGCCGGAAATCCTCCTGGTCATCGTCGTCATGGGCGGCGGCCAGGCGCAGGGCGGTCCACGTCGCCGCCTCCGCCTCGAGCTGCAGGTCGGCGATGACATTGGTCATCACCGGCTGGTCGATCAGCGTGGTTCCGAACGCGCAGCGGTGACGGGCGTGCCATGCGGCCTCGGCGACCCCCTGACGCAGCCCGGCAGCCGAACCGTAGACACAGTCCAGGCGAGTGCGGTTCACCATCTCGATGATGGTCCGCACCCCACGACCGGGCTCGCCGACCAGCCAACCGACGGTGCCGTTGAACTCCACCTCCGAGGAGGAGTTGGACTTGTTGCCGAGCTTGTCCTTCAGGCGTTGGACGTTGAACACATTGCGCTGACCACCAGGCAGGATGCGGGGTACGAGGAAGCAGGAGAGCTTCTCGGTGTCGTCGGAGTCGGCTGCACCGTCGGCACCGGTGTTCCCATCCACCGTGGTCTGGGCCAGGACCAGGAAGGCGTCCGACTGCGGGGCGGAGCAGAACCACTTGTGGCCGGTGAGCGTCCACGTGCCGTCCCCATTGGGCACAGCACGCGTGGTGTTCGCCCGGACATCGGAGCCGCCCTGCTTCTCGGTCATCGCCATACCGAAGATCACGCCGTCCTTGGTGGCGGGATCGCGCAGTTCCGGGTCGTAGCTGCGGGAGAGCAGGCGCGGTTCCCAGAACTCCGCGAGTTCCGGGGAGGTGCGCAGGGCGGGCACCGCGGCGTGGGTCATCGACACCGGGCAGCCGTGGCCGGGCTCGATCTGGCTGGTCAACATGAATCCGGCCGCCCGCAGCACATTCGCGCCGGGACCGGGGTTCGCCCACGCGGAGGTGTGCAGCCCCTGGTTGATGGAGTAGCCCATGATCCGGTGGTAGGCGGGGTGGAATTCGACATCGTCAACACGGTTGCCCCAGCGATCGTGGCTGTGGTGCACCGGGGTGATGGTGTTCGCCAGCCCGGCATCGTGCTGGTAGGACGCACTGCCGACCTCGTCGCCGATAGCGACGAGGTGGTCGGTGGCTGCGGTGGGCAGTGTCGGGGCGAAGGTGGCGACCGCCTCGGTCAGGGCGATGTTGGAGGTGTACTCGTTGACGTCGACCCGCGGTGCGGACTGGTTGACGACGGTGTGGGTGGTCATGGCGGAGTTCATGGCTACCCCACCTCCACCGTCGCCAGCTGCGGCTCGAGTAGGCGCTCCCACAGGTCCTCGCGGCCGCGACGGAACAGCCCCATGTGGCCGATCGACTCCTGCCCCAGCTCCTCCGGTGTGTAGCGCTGAGCGTCCAGGTCCGTGCCGGTGTAGTAGCTCTCCAGGTGTGCGCTGGCCTTGGCGGACATGGTCTTGTCGTCGGTGAAGGTGATGCTGGTGACCGGGATGGTCACGTCAGCGAAGGTCGTGATGCGTTCCGGGTGCACGCCGAAGAGGTACTCGGGGTCGCGGCAGAACTTCGCCCACTGCAGCATGACCGGCCCGGGGATGTCACCAAGCAGCTTGATCTTCTTGCCCGGGTAGTAGCCCAAGGCCTTCACCAGCGCCGGGGCCACGGCCCACCACAGCAGCGGGGCGATGTAGTAGTCCGGCTTGTCTGCGTTCTTCCACCAGCCGGTGCCACCGCAGGTGATGATGCCCTTGTCCAGTTTGTTGTGGTCGGTGAAGGGGAGGAACTGGCAGCCGAGGCTGTGTCCGATCCACGTCAGGGGCACGCTGGCCTGGCCCTGTTCGTCAAGGTCGGCCCGGACGGCGTCGACGGCGCGTGCGGCGTCCCGCGTCCAGGTGAAGTAGTCGGCGGTGACGTCCTTGAGCGGGGTGTGGGCCGAGGCGCCGTAGCCCTGGTAGTCGAAGGAGTAGACGGTGAAGCCGCGGGAGGCGAGCCACTCACTCACGGCCCGGTAGTAGCTGGCTTTCGTCGCCATCGCCGGTGAGATGACCACCGCGCCGCGCGGGGTGTCGTCCTGCGAGCGGGTGCGGTTGATGACGATGGGTTCACCGTTGTCGGCTGAGATGGTGAAAGTGGTGGCGGCGCTTGCCGGGGTGGGGCTCATGAGGGGTTCCCTTCTGTTCGGGTGGCGTTGAGGCGGATGAGCATCAGGACGACGGCATCGGCGGTGGTGTCGTCGAACTGTTCACCGAGGGCTGCTTTCTCCAGCGCGAGGCCGAGGATCGCGGCCCAGAATCCGCGGGTGATGTCGCCCGGGGTGGCGTGGTTGTTCCAGTTGGTGCGGGCGAAGGTGTCGACCATGGCTGCTTCGCCGGCGTTGTAGAGCTCGGTGGTGGTGTCGGTGATGAGTTGCTGGAGTTCTGGGGTGCGTCGGGCCGTGAGCATCGCCTCGGCGAACATCATGACCTCGGGTGCGCCGGGCCCCAGCAGGTAGGTGACCAGGTCGCGTGCGTGTTCGCCGGGTGTGGCGGAGTTCCGGGTGAGCTGCTCGGCCTGGTGGGCGGTGCGCAGGATGGCGTGGCAGGCGGCGTGGACGAAAAGTCCTTCCTTGCTGTGGAAGTGGTAGGTGACCTGGTTGGGGTAGGCATCGGCGGCACGCGCGATCTCGGCGAGGGAGACGTGCTCGATGCCGCGGTCCCGGAACAGTGGGACGGCGGCATGCAGTAGCGCGGCGCGGGTGTCACGACGAGCGGTGACCGTGCGGACGGCCTTCTTGTATGCCATACAAGTCAGTGTAACCGGCAGCGACGGCCGCCGCTGTGGAACGGGCGATTTCGCCGAGTTGGTGAGATCGCAGTCACATCCGGTATGGTGTGGTCCCATCTAGTTATCATTTCAGAAGAGGTCGTGACAGGGCGCTGTCGTAGACGGCGACCACTGCGAGAGAACGGCCTTCAGACGTTATGATTCCGTCAGAATGATCCATGACTTATCGCCGCTATTGACAAGCGACAATCTGTAGGAGACTGAGAGACCATGCCTATCCCGCCCCCGCCGCCCGGCGCACCGCGGATGCCCGAGCCGGGCAACCAGCCCGAGGCAGCCAAGGTGAACCCCGAGGGTCAGGACGCACCGGCACAGGACGCAGTGGTTGACGACGCTGCCCAGTCCGCCGCCCAGGCCCCTGCCGCCTCTACCGAGACTCCCGCAGCGCCGGACGCTCCGGCTGCACCGGAAGCACCGTCCGCCGATGCGCCGGCCGCTCCCGCAGCTCCGGCTCCGGGCGAGCCGATCAAGCTCGGCGGAGCCGGCGCTCCCGGCGCTCCCGGCGCCCCGGGTGCGCCTGGTGCTCCCGCTGCACCTGCAGCTCCGGCCGCACCTGCTGCCCCCGCCGCTGACGCTGCCCCGGCAGCTCCGTCCGCGCCGTCCGCGCCGGGTGCCCCGTCCGCACCTGCAGCACCGTCTGCGCCGGGCGCCCCTGGTGCGCCGAGTGCGCCGTCCGCACCTGCAGCACCGTCTGCCCCTGCTGCTCCGGGCGCCCCCGGCGCTCCCGCCGCTGGTGCTCCGGGTGCTCCGGCCGCCGCAGCTCCCGGCGCCCCTGGTACCCCGGCTGCCGGCGCTCCCGCAGCGGGCGCACCTGGTGCTCCTGCCGCTGGCGCCCCGGGCGTCCCCGGTGCCCCGGCCGCAGCAGGCGCAGCCGCCGCAGGTGCTGGTGCCGCAGCAGCGGCCACCGCCACCAAGGCGAAGCCCGCCGCAAAGAAGGAGAAGAAGAAAGAGCCGATCATGATCGGCGAGAAGTCCCTGGGCGAGTGGGGCAAGCTGGCCGGCATCGGCCTGGGCATCGCTGTCGTCCTGGCTGCCGTCGTGGTCTTCATCTCCAAGTGGATCTACGGCCTCGACAGCGTCCAGTCCTGGATGGAGGACTACCCGGGCGAGTACCACCTGCCCGACTTCGTCGAGGACGGATTCCCGGCCTGGGCCCGCTGGACCCACTTCCTGAACTTCTTCTTCCTCTTCCTGATCATCCAGTCCGGTCTTCGGGTGCGCCGCCAGGCGAAGCCGCCGGCGGTCTGGCAGCCGAAGAAGGGTGGCAAGAAGATCAGCATCCACCTGTGGCTCCACACCTCGCTCGACCTGCTGTGGATGCTCAACGGTCTGATCTTCATCGTCCTGCTGTTCGCCAGCGGGCACTGGGCACGTATCGTCCCGACCAGCTGGGACGTGTTCCCGAACGCGCTGTCGGCGATCCTGCAGTACACCTCGCTGAACTGGCCGGCCGAGAACGGCTGGGTCAACTACAACTCCCTGCAGCAGCTGATGTACTTCGCCGTGGTCTTCATCGCAGCGCCGCTGTCGATCATCTCCGGCCTGCGCCAGAGCGAGTGGTGGCCGAAGGAAGCCAAGACGCTGAACAAGATCTACCCGGCACCGGTCGCCCGTGCGATCCACTACCCGACGATGCTGTTCTTCGTCCTGTTCGTCATCGCCCACGTCTTCCTGGTCTTCGCCACCGGCATGAAGAAGAACCTGGACCACATGTTCGCCGGAAACCCCGACGGAGGTTGGGGCGGCTTCTTCTGGTTCGTTGCCGCGATATTCCTCAGTATCGCCGCACTGTTCGCAGCCCGGCCACTTGTCATCGCGCCCATCGCGAAGCTCTTCGGCCAGGTCAGCGCCCGCTAGCCGCACCGCAGAACCGCGTCGCCGTACCGGCGCAGCAGGGACACCGTTTCCACGGTGTCCCTGCTTTTTCGTGCGTCGGGGAGGACGCCCCGCTGCCACACAGGGGAGTGACGGGGAAGTCACATCATTGTGATTGCAGTCACTATAGGGGGTTACTACTGTGGCGGAAGTCCACGTCCGCAGCCTCGCCCTCGCCCTGACAAGGAGCAACCGCCATGCCCCAGCACGACACCGAACAGAACCAGCCGAACGGCGCATCCCCCGGCCAGGTTGCCGTTGTCCCGCAGGTCACGAGCGCCCGCGGTTCCTGGTGGGGTCCGGTCGACGTCTCCGGGTTGGACGGTCTGTTCACCCCGGAGGAGAGGGACCAGGCACTGCGGGTCCGTACGTTCGTCGACAATGAGATCCGCCCGAACATCGCAGAGTGGTTCTCCGCCGGACACTTCCCCCGCGAGATCGTGCCGGCTCTCGGCACGCTCGGGGTGCTGGGCATGCACCTGAAGGACTACGGCTGCGCCGGACGCAGTGCCGTGGAGTACGGCCTGGCGGTCCAGGAACTCGAGGCCGGGGACTCGGGTCTGCGCACCTTCGTCTCGGTGCAGGGATCGCTGGCGATGAGTGCGATCTACAAGCACGGATCCCCGGATCAGAAGCAGGAGTGGTTGCCGAAGATGGCCACCGGCGAGGCGATCGGCTGCTTCGCGCTGACCGAGCCGGACAGCGGTTCCGACCCGTCGTCGATGAGCACCAATGCCCGGCATGAGCCCGGTGGCGACTGGGTGCTCAACGGGAAGAAGCGGTGGATCGGCCTGGCGAACCTCGCGGACGTCGCGATCGTCTGGGCGCAGACCGAGGAGCCCGGAAAGGGCCGGGGTGTGCGAGGCTTCGTGGTGCCGACCGACACCCCGGGGTTCACCGCGACGGTGATCGAGCAGAAGATGTCGATGCGGGCCTCGGTGCAGTGCGAGATCGAGCTGGACAATGTGCGCCTTCCCGCATCCGCATTGCTGCCGGCGGACACTGCGGTGGGTCTGTCGGGCCCCTTCCAGTGCCTCAGCGAGGCCCGCTACGGGATCCTCTGGGGTGCGGTGGGTGCCGCGCGGGACTCCTTCACTGCCGCACTGGAGTACGCCAACCACCGCACCCAGTTCGGCACTCCGCTGACCCACTTCCAGCTCACCCAGGCCAAACTGGCGAATATGGCCGTGGCGATCAACAAGGGCTACCACCTGGCGCACAACATCGGCCGGGCGAAGGACGGCCCGGGTGTCACCCCGGAGATGATCTCCACCGGCAAGCTCGACAACACCCGGACGGCGATCGAGGTGGCACGGGAGGCCCGCGCGATGCTCGGCGGCAACGGCATCACCTTGGACTACTCGCCGCAGCGTCACGCTAACAACCTGGAGGCCGTCCGGACCTACGAGGGCACCGACGAGGTCCACCTGCTGACCCTGGGCCGGTCGATCACCGGCGTCGGGGCGTTCCAGGCCCCCGGTGCGCAGGCAGGAGGTGCGAAGTAATGGCATTCGCGACAGAGGACTTCGAGACCATTCTCGCCGAGGTCACGGACCGCACCGGCGTGATCACCGTGAACCGGCCGGAGAAGCGCAATGCGTTGTCCCGGACCGTCCTCTCCGAGATCTCTGCGGTGCTCGATGCCTGGCAGGACGACCCGGCGGTGCAGGCGGTGGTGTTCACCGGCGCCGGGGAGAAGGCCTTCGTCGCCGGGGCGGACATCGCCCAGTTGAAGAACTACGACCTGGCCTACGGGCTGGCCGGTTACATGCAGAAGCTCTTCGACCGGATCGAGGACTTCCCCAAGCCGACCATCGCCGCGGTGAACGGTGTCGCCCTCGGCGGTGGGCTGGAGTTGGCCATGAGCTGCGATATCCGCATCTTCGCCGAGAATGCGAAGGTGGGTCTGCCGGAGACCACGCTGGGTGTGCTGCCCGGTGCCGGTGGGACGCAGCGGCTGTCCCGGCTGGTGGGCACCGGCCGGGCGGTGGAGATGATCCTCACCAGTCGCATTCTCACTGCGCAGACCGCCCACGAGTACGGGCTGACCACGCAGGTCGTCCCGTCCGACGGACTGTCGAACGCGGTGGCCGAGACGGTGGGGATGATTCTGTCGAAAGGCCCGCTGGCCACCCGGTTGGCGACGATGGTCGTGCGCGCCGGGGCGGACACCGACCAGCGCACCGGCCTGCTGCTGGAGCGACTGGCGCAGACGCTGCTCTACACCACCGAGGACAAGGCCGAGGGCGCGGCGGCCTTCCTGGTCAAGCGCACCCCGGACTTCCAGGGCAGGTGAGCATGATGAATGCAGCGAACGCGAACACCGCGAATACCGTGCAGAACATCGCCGTGATCGGCTCGGGCACCATGGGCCGCCAGATCGGCATGGCCGCCGCCGTCGCCGGGTTCACCGCCGCGGTGCAGGACGTCTCCGCCGAGGCCGCGTCCGCCGCCGAGGCCGATATGCGGTCCTGGCTCGACGGCCGGGTCGCGAAGTCCCGGATGACACAGTCGGACGCCGACGCCGCCGGGTCGAGGATCCGGTTCACCACCGATCTCGCCGATGCGGTGGGTCAGGCGGACCTGGTGATCGAGGCGGCGACGGAGAAACTCGAGGTCAAACGCTCGATCTTCGCCCAGCTCGGCGAACTCGCCCCGGCACATGCCGTCTTGGCGACGAACTCCTCGACCTACGGCTCCTCAGAGGTCGCCGAGGCCTCGGGTCGTCCTGCCCAGGTGTGCAATATGCACTTCTTCAACCCGGCGCTGGTGATGAAGGCGGTGGAGATCGTCCGGCACGGCGGTACCGGCGCGGACAGCACTGCCACCAGCGATGCCACCGTCGCCACCGCGACCGCCGTGGTCGAGGCGATGGGCAAGCAGCACGTCCTGCTGACCAAGGAGGTCCCCGGCTTCGTCGCCAACCGCCTGCTCTGGGCGATCCGCGCCGAGGCGTTGGACCTGGTCGCCAACGACGTGGCGTCCTACCAGGACATCGACGCAGCGGCGAAGACCGCGCTCGGTCACCCGATGGGGCCCTTCGAACTGATGGACCTGGTCGGCATCGACGTCACCTACGACATCCGGCGGGCCGCCTACGAGATCACCAGGGATGAGAAGGACAAGCCCCATCCACTGATCGCCGAGAAGTACGCCGCCGGCGACTACGGACGCAAGACCGGGAAAGGCTGGTACAGCTACGAGTGAGCCCTCGGCGGCTGGCCCACAGGCTGATCCACGCGCCGTCACTGAAGGTCACGAATACATCAACCCCCGTCGTCTCCCAAGAGAGACGACGGGGGTTGATGCAGTGAACGCTGCTGTTATTAGAACAGGCCGGCGACAGCGTCGACGAAGCCGGTGATGCCCTCCTGGAGCAGGCCGACGACGGAGGAGAAGAAGGTGGCGATGGTGTCGATCATAGTGATCATCCTTTCGAATTCAGGCGTCCCGGGATGTTCCCGGCGTGACACAGACCCTAACCGATGACCGTGACCCAATCGTTACACTCCTCGATGAGGCACCCCCGACGGCCACCCCTGCGTGCCCGCCGCGGTATCGCTCAGGTGCAGTTCCGACGGTGATTCTCCTGGCGACAAGGGCCCTGCGGCGACGAGCGTGTCCGGCGTCCCGTCGTGTGCCGCAACGGGTCGCGCGTGACACGACGGCAATCCGACGCCAGGTCGCTCGCGAAGTCTCCGCCAGCAGATATACGAGCATGAAATTTCCCCGTGACAACTGTGAGACTTTCGGTATACAGATCAGAAACCTGGCCACCTCGACATCGGCTATCGGTCTTAACCCTGGGGAAATGGACGAGCAATCTCCCGAGATCAGGATGAGAGTTACTCAGATACCCTCACTTCAAGGAGAAGATCTTGGAACGGTACAGCCTCACCAGGAGGTCCTTCCTCACCCGATTCGGAGTCCTCGCCGGGACCGGAGCAGCATACGGTGCCATGTCCACCCTCGGGATGGCGCCCTCGGTCGCCGACACCGACACGGCACGTCAGGCCTTCACCCCGATCCGCCCCGGGCACCTGATCGACAAGGTCAACGGCAAGGCCCCGAAGGTGCTGATCCTCGGCGGAGGACCAGCCGGCCTGGTCAGCGCCTATGAACTGCAGAAGGGCGGGTACAAGGTCGAGATTCTCGAGGCCCGCAGCCGCCCCGGCGGCCGCGTGTGGACCGCACGAAAAGGCGTGACCGAGACCGACCTGGACGGCGAGACCCAGACCTGCGACTTCTCTCCGGGCCACTTCTACAACGTGGGCGCCACGCGAATCCCCCAGCACCACATCACCGTCGACTACTGCCGGGAGCTCGGGGTCGAACTGCTGGCGTTCGGCAACCAGAACGCCGACTCCCTGGTCTACTACGACGGCGACACCCCGCTGAACAACAGTCCCGTCACCTACCGCCAGGCCAAGGCGGACACCTACGGCTATGTCTCCGAGCTGCTCACCAAGGCTATGAACAATGGGGCCCTGGACCGGGAGCTCTCCAAGGACGACAAGGACGCACTGTCCGAGTTCCTCTCCCGCTTCGGTGACCTCTCGGCGCAGGGGGCCTACAAGGGGTCCAGTCGCGCCGGGTACGTCGGCGCCTCGCCCGGTGCCGGTCTGGACTACGGCGAACAGCGGACACCGGGTGCACTCAGCGATGTGATCCAGTCTGGCATCGGACGCAACCTCTCCTTCGAATTCGGACATGACCAGGCGATGATGATGTTCAGCCCGGTCGGCGGCATGGACCGCATCTACTACCGGATGGCGGAGGCCATCGGAGCCAACCACATCAAGTACGGGGCGGAGGTCACCGGATTCTCCACCGGCGACAACTCCTCGAAGCCCTGGGCGACCTACACCCGCAACGGCCAGGAGGAGAAGGTCGAGGCCGACTACATCATCTGTGCTCTGCCGCCGCACCTGGTCTTACGTCTCGACACGGACCTGCCGAAGGACCTCACCACCGCGCTCAAGGAAGCGAAGCCCTTCAGCTCAGGAAAGCTGGGGATCGAGTACTCGCGCCGCTGGTGGGAGGAGGACCAGCGGATCTACGGCGGTGCGAGCAACACCGACCTCGCCATCGAGCAGATCATGTATCCCTACGACCACTACAACTCAGATCGTGGTGTCGTCGTGGCGTACTACAACAACGGCGACAACCACAGGGAGTTCGAGAAGCTCACACACAAGGAACGACTCAACAAGGCCGTTGACCTGGGCAAGAAGATCCACGGTGACGAGTACGGCAAGAACATCTCCTCGTCCTTCTCCGGCTGCTTCATGAAGACCAGGTACTCCGAGGGTGCCTGGGTCGACTGGGAGGGCGGCTCGCACTCGCACAACGAGTCGGACGCCTACAAGAAGGCGCTGAAACCCGTCGGACGCATGTACTTCGCCGGCGACCACCTCTCGAACTCCATTGCCTGGCAGCAGGGCGCGCTCGAATCCGGACGTGCCGCGGTGACCGCCATCCACGACCGTGTCACCGCCTGATCCGCAGTATCCCCGCAGTATCTCCGCATCGTCTCCGCACCACCGACTGTCCGACCATGAAAGGTCCACACATGCACCGCTCTTCCCGTGCCACCACCCGTACCCGTTCCGGTGACTCCCGCACCACCCGCTCCGCCCGCCCCACTCGCATTGCCCGCAGCACGGCCGCCATCGCAGCAGCAGGCTCCCTGCTACTGGGTGTCGCGGCCTGTTCCGACAGCGACGACGGTTCGGACGAGACGTCCTCGGCCGGGGCCGACGAGAACACGGCCTTCGAGAGCAGGTTGGACGCCGAGGCCAACCCCACTGCCATGCTGGCTGACGGCGTGAGCATCGCGCCGGGAAGCACCCTGTTCAAGACCGCAGGAATCGGCCCGGCCGCACTGAACGACAATGCCGAGGAGGGCGACCCACTGCAGTTCGTCGACCCGGCGCTGCTGGTCGACGGGGAGCTTCCGGACGGCATGACCCCGACCGAGGCGCAGGGACTGGTAGTGCTGGCGCAGATCCGGGAACAGCTGCAGGATGAGGGGTTGGACGTCCAGGACGTCGCCACCATGCGGGTGTTCCTCGCCGGGGACGGCGACGAGGACCCGGACTTCGCCGGCTGGAACCGTGCGTACAAGCAGTACTACGCCAACACCGACCTGAGCACCGGTGATCCGCAGCAGCTCGCCCGCGGGACCTCCGAAGACGAGTCGGATCCGCTGGTGGTCAACCCGACCCGTCCGACCCGTTTCGCCTTCGGCATCTCCGCCATGGCGGTCGACGGCTGGCTTGTCGAGGTCGAGGTGGACGCCTACTCGCCCGCCGAATAGTACCCGGTTACATCAGTGCGGCGAGTCCGCGGCGCAGGAGGTTCTCGGCTGAGGTGTCGTGATCGCCGTGCAGCCGCGCGTACACCGGTGCCGCGTGCGCGTCGACGTCCAACTCCCGTTCCGATCCGGTCATCGGCGCGGTCAGTGCACTGCCGATGACGTAGTTCGACAGGCTGTAGGCCGTCCCGAGTGGGTCGGGCGCCCCGCCCTCCTCCAGCAGTCGGCACATCAGCTCGGAGACCCTCAGGTAGTGTGGCCCGCGCGGGGCACGTGCGGCGAGTACCTGGCAGGCCCACCGGTGGTCGGCGAGGTGCCGGAAGTAGACGACGAGTAGCTCGGTGAGGTCCGGGTCGTCCCGCTGCACCTGCGAGCTGACCTGGGGGTCCTGCCCCAGTGCGTGGTCGAGGGCGAGGTCGAAGAGGTCGTCGACCCCGGAGATCCGCGAGTACAGACCCGACGGCGAGACCCCGCAGTGCTGGGCGACGGCCCGGATGGTCAGGCTGCGGGGTCCTTCGCTGTCCAGCAGTTCGACGGCGGCCCGTGCGATGTCCTCGGGATCGACGGCGCGTCGGCGTTGCACCGTCCGGGAGGTCGTCCAGTAGCTCATGGTCACTGGATTCTACCGTCCCATCCGCGAATTAACTAGACAGTGTATGTTTAAGGCATGATCGACCGGACTTTACTCCCACTGGCCAGCACCACGCCTGCAGCGCGGCTGCGTCCGATGCGCGAGTCGGACGCCGCGTCCTACGCCGACGGCACCACCGACCCGGACGTCCGCCGCTACGCACACCTCCCCGAATTCCGGTACACCGAGGCGTCGGTGCAGGAGATAATCGCTGGCGTCGTCGAAGCCGGACTGACCAGGGGCGATCTTGCTGTTCTCGCCATAGCCGACGCCACCACGGACGCCTTCGCCGGCAGCCTGGTGATCTTCGACGTCACCGATGACTCGGCCGAGGTCGGCTTCTGGATCCACCCCGACCACCGCGGACGCGGGCTGGCCGGAGCGGCGTTGGGACTCGCGGCCGAGCTGGCCTCCGGCAGTGGACTGACGACGTTGACCGCGCGGACCGTGCCCCACAACGTGGCGTCCCGCCGCATCCTGGAGTCCGCCGGATTCCTCAACCGTGGCACCGTGCGCGGTACCGCGCCATCAGGGCAGGACGTCGACCTGGTCCACGTCGAGCGTCGGCTGGACCCGCCCACGGGACCGGTCGAGCTGCCACTGACCACCGACCGGTTGAGCCTGCGTCCTCACCGCGACGGCGACGAGTCGTGGCTGCAGTCGCTGTATGCGCGTGATGACGTGGCCCGGTACCTGCTCGACGACCCGTGGACGCCCGAGGTTGCACGGAAGAAGCTGGATGCACGGTGCGGCCAGACCGACCTTGCGGGGCCGTCCGGCACCCTGGCCCTGGTGATCGAACATGACGGGGAACCGGTGGGGGACGTCCTGCTGTGGCTCGACGGTGACGGCAATGGTCCGGGCCGGTGCGCCGAGATCGGCTGGGTACTGCACCCCGACCACGGCGGACGGGGATACGCCTCCGAGGCGGTGCGGGCGGTCCTGGAGCTGGGCGTCGGGCACTACCGGCTGCACCGGATCATCGCCCGGATGGACGCCCGCAACACCGCCTCCGCGCGCCTCGCCGAACGGCTCGGGATGCGGCAGGAGGCGCACTTCCGGCAGGACTGGTGGAGCAAGGGGGAGTGGACGGACACGCTGGTCTACGCGCTGCTCGAGTCGTAGGAGGCGTGTTCACCCCCGGCTCCGGATCTGGGCGATCCGCTCGTGCTACCAGGGCGTCCCCAGTGAGGATGACAGTCGCCGCAGGACGTCCGAGAGCACCTCGCGGTCATTGTCGCTGAGCCCTTCCAGCAGCTCGGCCTCGCGGGTGAAATGCTCCCGGGCCAGCCGGTTGATCAGTTCCTCGCCGGCCGGGGTGAGCCGAACCTGCACGCTACTACGGTCGGTGAATCCCCGGATCCGGTCGATGAGGCCGGCATCCTCCAGGCGGTGGAGCTGTGAGGGAATGTCACTGGTGCTGACCAGAGCTTCCTCGGCCAGCGCGGCGGCGGCGACGGGTCCGCCCTGTCCGGAACGCTTCAGCGCAGCGAGCACCTCGAAGTCGGACTGGGTGATGTTGAACTCGGCGCATGTCTGGTCCATGATCCTGCTGTACTTCAGGTACACCCGGTGCAGTCGACCGAAGATGTCCAGCGGCCTCACGTCGAGCTCCGGGTCCGCCGCGGACCACTGGGTCATCACCCGGTCGATGTAGTCCTGGTCGTCGGCGCTCATCGGGGTCCTTCCGGAGGTTGCAGTGGCGTTAGCGATGTCAGAGTTTCCTGCGCTGTCCGCGCTGTGTGGGACATCAGCGACGTCAGCGATGGCGTCGATCTCCACGGACGCACCGTAGGGCAGCGAGGAGACCTCGAGGAACGTGCGCGCGGCGCCGGTTCCGGCGAACTTCTCGGCGAACTGCTGGTTCGCCTCCTCGCGCAGCGACAGGTCGGTGACGAAGTAGGTGAGTTTCACGACATCGGCGGTTGTTCCGCCCTCCGTGGACAGCCGCTCTGTCATCCGGTCCAGTGCGGCGTCGAGGGCCTCGCGTCGCCCGGTCACCGGCTGGTAGTCGGCGTCGACGGAGAGCGCTCCGGAGACGTAGACGGTCGACCCCACCCGCTTGGCTGGACTGTACGGATGGTCGGGGGTCGTGCCTGGCATTGTTCCTCCTCGGTCCTGTGCGATCAGTGTGTTTCACATACGAAACAATGTAACCCACAGTGATGTAGGTCACTAAAGTTATGGGGTATCGGGGGAGGGCCTGTAGCTTCTTCGGCACGCGTATTATTGAGCGTGAGAGATGATCAGCACAGGTGAACCGGCTGGAGGGTGCCGTATGAACCAGGATCAGCGGAGAGTGCCTGCCTCCGACCTTGACAGAGCCATGATCAGTTCCCTGCTCGACAAGGCACAGCGCGGGGGCCAGTTGAGTTCGGGGGAGCACGTACGTCGCAGCGATGCCGCCGGTCGGGCCGCCACCAGGGGACAGTTGCTCCAGCTGATCGAGGACCTGGAGACCGAGACCCCGGCGTTCACCCCGGCGAGCCCCTCCCGGAGAGGCTTCGGGTTTTCCCTGCCCGACCCCTCACGCGGAGGTCCGGGTTCCACGGGCTCGGGTTCCAGGGGCCCAGGGGCCAACGAGGTTCCCATGCACGGCCCGGGCTCGGAGGCCTACGGGTCACCGAAGAATCTGGCACCGACCACCTGGACCGGGGTGCCGTCGATGAGGGAGGGGCGCTCCTATTTCAAGGAAGGGGCGGCTGTCCTGGGGTTTGTGGCGGCTGTTGCTGTCGTCATCGCGGTTGTCGCTGTGATGATGAACGACGGCGGCGGCTCCGGTTCCGGCGGTGACGGCACGGAAATCGAGGCTGAGATCTACGCCGGTACCGGTGAAAATGCGGAGGTTCCCGTCGGACGCCTGGAGTTGTCGCTGTGGAGCGAGTACCTGGAGGAACGGGGCGGCGGGACTCACGACTTCACCTGTGACGCTGACCTTCCTGCCAAGCTCGATGCCTCGGTGGAGTGCACGGTGATCGACCAGGCTGGGGAGTATCCGGCGACGGTTACCGTCACCGAGGTCGAGGCCGGTGAGGTCACCTATACGGCGATCGTTGAGGACGCTGACGCTGACCCCGCCTGACCCCGCCGGACTCTTGTCAGGTGCCGTCGGACGGAGTCGCTACTGCAGCGCAGCTTCGATTGCGGTGGTGACGTCCGGGTCGTCCGGAACGGTCTGCGGACGGAACCGGGCACGCACTTCGCCGTCGGCGCCGACGAGGAACTTCTCGAAGTTCCACTCGATGTCACCGGCGGTGCCGGAGGCGTCGGGCGTCTGCGTCAGCGCCTCGTAGAGCGGGTGTCGGTTCTCCCCGTTGACCTCGGTCTTCTCCAGCAGGGGGAAGGTGACACCGTAGGTCGTGGAGCAGAACTCGGCGATCTCTTCGGACGATCCGGGTTCCTGGCCCATGAACTGGT
The DNA here is from genome assembly GCF_052264515.1 of Candidatus Corynebacterium faecigallinarum. Classification (NCBI taxonomy): domain Bacteria; kingdom Bacillati; phylum Actinomycetota; class Actinomycetes; order Mycobacteriales; family Corynebacteriaceae; genus Corynebacterium; species Candidatus Corynebacterium faecigallinarum. The sequence goes on along the minus strand of NZ_JBQQOC010000008.1, from coordinate 48,587 downwards.
TGCATGGCACACCGATGACGGTCAGCCCGCGCGGGCCGTAGTCCTTCGCGAGCTGTTCCAAAGCGGTGTACTGCGGGGTCAGGCCACATTTCGATGCCACGTTGACGATGAGCAACGGGCCGTCGTGATCGGCCAGCGAAAACTCGCCGCCATCGAGGGCCCGGACCGGGATGTTCTTAATGGAGGTGGTCATGTCCGCCAGGGTAGCGGAGCTACAGTCAGCTGACGGCGACGAAAGCGTTGTCAGTGAACATGCCGGGGGATACGGCAAGAACACCTTCGCTAACGGTGTCGGCGGGGACGACCAGCGAGACATTGCCGGTGGTGGAGCCTCCGGCGTACAGGTCAGAGACGGTATCCAAGGCGTCGGGCGTGACTCCGGACTGTGAGATCGTGTTGCCGTCCACGGTCACGTACTCGATGGTCGTCCAGGGCATCTCGCCTTCATCCGAATCGCCGGTGTAAGCGATGGTCGCATTGACCATGATGTAGGTCATTCCCTCCGGGGCCGGCTCATTGAACTGGTTCTCAGCAGCGATCGCGTCGTTGGCGTCGAGATCCACACTGTTGATCGTCACGCTCCACCCATCGCCGGAGACCGTGCTGCCCAACGGGTGAGGGTTGGAACGGGTTCCGGCGCCATCGCCACTCGGCTGATCACCATTATCGCCTCGGTCTTCGAGGGAGACCTCGGTGTCCGGAAGTGCCTCATCCACTGCGTCGGCGACCACGACGAAGAAGACACCGACACCGATGATGACACCCAGGATCGACAGGGCCAGGGCAGTGAATCCCGGCCACTGCTTCTTCCCGCGCTGGAACAGGGAGACGAGGGAGAGGATGAAAGCGATCGGAAGGAGGACCCATCCGATGATCAGGGCGCCGGGGATGCAGGCGAAGATGAAACCGATGATTGCCAGGACCAGGGCGATGATCCCGATCGTGTTCTTCTGCTTCGGTGCCGGTCCCCCGTTCATCTCGGGGGAAGGCTGCTGGGGTGCTCCCGGGTAAGGAGTCTGGATGTTTGTGCTCATGATGAACGTCAGAGTCTCTCTCGTGAAAAGTGGACGGCCGCCGCACGGATCGTCGTCGGCCGGTAAAGCTGTCCTCTCCTCAAGGACATGACTGATCATCACATCTGCTCCGGACACGAAAATTCCCGTTCGAACGGATTGTTCGAACGGGACAGTGGAAGTGCGTCGGAGAGGTCACTGGAGAGCCCGAATGGTGACCTCTCCGTCTATGTTGCGGATCGGAGCCTGTTCGGACCGCCATCCGCCTGATCACCAGGCCGGACCCGGTCAAATGATGAGGTTCAGCAGCAGCACCACGCCCAGGGCCACCACCGACAACACCGTCTCCATCAACGACCAGGTCTTCAAGGTCTGCGGGACGGTCATCCCGAAGTACTCCTTGACCAGCCAGAACCCGGCATCGTTGACATGCGAGAAGAACACCGAGCCAGCGCCGATCGCCAGCACCATCAGCGCGACCTCGACCGAACCCATGTCGGTCACGACCGGGGCCATGATGCCCGCCGCCGTCACCGTCGCCACCGTCGCCGAGCCGGTCGCCAAGCGGATGAACACCGCCACCAGCCAGCCGGCGACCAACGGCGAGACCGGTGCGTCCTGAACCCACTGGCCGACAACGTCGGCCACACCGGTGTCCACCAGTGTCTCCTTGAAACCACCACCGGCACCGACGATGAGGATCACTCCGGCGATCGGGCCGAAAGCGCTGCCGACCTGGTCAGAGACCTCCTGGCGGGTGCGTCCGATGCCGAAGCCCAGGAAGTACATCGCCAACAGGACCGTGGCCAACAGCGCCACGATCGGTTCGCCGAGGAACTCGAAGGTCGTGAAGACCGCCGAATCCTCCGAGATCTGCAGCGACTCCACCAGCGTGCGCGAGAGCATCATCACCACCGGCAGCAGGACCACGGTCAGACCGCGGCCCACCGACGGCTTCGGCCCCTCGGTGGAACTCAGCTCGGTGATGTCCTGGCCGGAAATCGTCATCGGCGCCGGGATCGGCACCCACCTGGCCATGAGCTTCGCCGACAACGGGCCGGCGATCGCCACGACCGGCACCGACACCAGCAGGCCCAATGCCAGGGTCAGACCCAGGTTCGCGTTCAGGGCGTCCACCGCGATCAGTGGGCCCGGGTGCGGCGGCACCAGCGCATGCAGAGCGGACAGTCCGGCCAGCGCCGGAATGCCCAGCACCATCACCGGCAACTGGGAACGTCGGGCGGCAAGCATTACCACCGGGATCAGCAGCACGATCCCGACCTCGAAGAACAGGGGGATACCCAGCAGCATCGCGAGTCCCGCGATCACCCAGGGGCGCAGGGCGGGTGCGGTGCGGTCCAGGAAGGCGTCGACGATACTGTCCGCCGCGCCCGACTTCACCAGGAACTGGCCGATCACCGCACCGAGGGCGATCAGCACACCGACGCTGCCGATGGTGCCGCCGAAACCGGCGGTGAAGCTCACGAACGAGTCCACCAGCGGGATGCCGGCCACCAGCGCCAGCACGACCGAGCCGATCATCAGCGCCAGGAACGGGTTCAGCTTCGCCCAGACGATCAGCGCGACGATCAGGGCGATGCCGACCAGGGCGGCGACGACGAGCTGGCCGTCGCTGGCGGTCGTGGCATCCTGCGCGAGTACCTGGGTCGCGTCCTGTGCGAGGATCAGGGCGTTCACCGCTCCGCTCCCGCGGCGTCCGCGGCAACGTCGCCGCCGGCAGTGGCGTCAGTGGCATCAGTGACGGCGTCACCGAAGTCGCCGACCAGTTCGAGCACCTCCCGGGCGATCTCCTCCGGCGTGGCGGTGGCGTCCACCGTCCAGCCGTCCTCGTCGCTGGTCAGCGGCTCGAGGGTGTCGAGCTGGGAGCGCAGCAGTGAGACGGGCATGAAGTGCCCCTTGCGGGCGGCCATCCGTTCGGCCAGGACCTCCTGCGGTGCGTCGAGCAGGACGAAGTGCTTCTCACCCTCGGCCTCACGCAGCACGTCCCGGTAACTCTTCTTCAATGCCGAGCAGGTCACGATGGTCGAGTGACCCGCGGTGGCCTGCGCGGTCATCCAGTCGCGCAGTTCGTGCAGCCAGGGCCACCGGTCGTCGTCGGTGAGGGGTTCGCCGGACGCCATCTTCTCCTTGTTGGCGGCCGGGTGGAACTCGTCGGCCTCGGCGTAGGGCACGCCGGTGTGTGCGTCGATGAGTTCGGCGACAGTGGTCTTCCCGCTGGCGCTGACACCCATGATGATGAGGTGGGTGGGCATGAGGTGCTCGTTTCCTGGGTTGGGAGATGTCGGAGAGGTGAAACTCCTGCTGCCGTGACTCTACCGGGCACAATCAGAACTGTGAACAGTTGGTTATGTGACTGTTTGTATTTGATCGCATGTGATTCTCCATCAGGGGTGGGCTTCCCCACAGGGCGCTTGACCCGGGGCGACGAAGCCGGTTGCGTACAAGGACATGGAGAACACGCAGACCTCGAGCGTCCTGGTCATCGGCGCCGGCGTCCTCGGGCTGGCCGCCGCCCGCGAACTGGCCGTCCGCGGCAACCAGGTCACCCTGGTGGACGCGGCGGGCCCGGACCAGCCGCTCGCCGGGGCGAGCCACCGGTCCTTCGCCTGGATCAACGCCAACAACAAGCCCCCGGCCGCCTACCACCGGCTCAACGCCCGGGGTATCGCCGAGCATCACCGGTTGCAGCAGGAACTCGACGGAACCTGGTTCCACCAGTCCGGATGCGTGTTGGTCGCGTCGGCAGACGTTGCGGACGCCCGTGTCGACTGGCTCCGCAGCCAGGACTATCCGGTGTCTCCGGTGCCGCGCACGGATCTGGCCGGGGTGGAACCGGCGGTGGACTGGTCGACGCTGCCCGGATCCGCACTGCACCTGCCGTCCGAGGGCCACCTCGACGCCGATCTCTTCGCTGCCGGGCTCGCCGCCGACCTTGCCGACCGTGGTGTTGAGGTGACGAAGGGTCTGGTCACGAAGGTGTCTACCGGTGCCTCCGGCTCTGCCGGTGCCCGGGTGCTGCTCGACGACGGCACCGAACTCACCGCGGACACCGTGGTCATCGCCGCAGGTGCAGCCTCCCGCGACCTCGGCCTTCCGGTGGCCGCGGTGGACGTTCCGAGGCCCCGGGTGCAAAGTCTCATCGGGCTCACTGCCGCCACCGAGGTTCCGCTGGGGCACGTGGTGATCTCCGAACGAATCAACCTGCGCCCACGCCACGATGGACGCCTGTGGGTGCAGCTGCCGGGGGTGGAGCACCGCGTCGTCGAGGCCGCCGAGCCCGGCGAGCCGGTCGATCCTTCTCTGCAGGACGCCCTGCTCGACGACGTCCGCCGGATCATGGAGTCCGAACTCCGCGAGGTGCTGGGGTCAGATATTGCTGTTGACCAGGTGTTCCTCTCGTCCCGCAGTTTGCCGGAGGACGGCTTCCCGCTCGTCGGGTTCACGGACAGCTCCCGGCGGATCTACTCCCTGGTCACCCATTCCGGGATGACACTCGCCGCCCTGCTCGGCCGCCTCGCCGCAGTCGAGATCACCGCGGAACGCGCGGGGACTGGCGGGCAGGACGGTGAGTTGGCCGACGCGTCCGACCTGCTGGCGTCCTTCCGTCCCGACCGGGAGCAGGCGGCGATCCCCGCGCCGTCCACTCCGTTCGTGGGTCGGCAGTAGCCGGGCGGCGGAAGGACCACGGACACCGTCGCATACTGGAGGTATGGACACCGCCGACACCGCCACCACCGCCGCTACCACCGCCGCCACCATCCCCACCACCATGCACGCCTGGCAGGTCACGACACCCGCACCGGTCGCCGGCCCCACCCCACCACTGGAGCTGGTGGAGAAGCCGGTGCCGACACCCGGGCCCGGCGAGCTGCTCGTCCACGTGCACACCTGCGGGGTGTGCCGCACCGACCTGCACGTCACCGAGGGGGACCTGGACGTTCACCATGACCGGGTGACGCCGGGCCATGAGATCGTCGGACGGGTCGTCGCCACCGGTGACGGGGTGCCCGCACAGTGGCAGGACGCCAGGGTCGGTGTCGCGTGGTTGCGTTCCACCTGCGGGGAATGCCGGTGGTGCGCGACCGGACGCGAGAACCTCTGCCCGAACTCGACCTACACCGGTTGGGACGCCGACGGCGGATACGCCGAGTACACCGTGGTGCGTGCCGACTTCGCCTACCGGCTGCCGGAGGTGGAGAACGCCGACAGTGCGTCCGACACAGCCCTGGCACCGCTGCTGTGCGCCGGCATCATCGGCCACCACGCCCTGCAGCGCGCCGGGCTGCCGGCGTCCACGCCGGAGCGTCCTGCCCGGCTGGGGCTCTACGGCTTCGGCGGATCCGCCCACCTGTGCGCCCAGCTCGCCCTGGCCGACGGCGCACAAGTACACGTCCTGACCAGGGACAAAGCCGCCCAGGAACTTGCCCTGTCGCTGGGCTGCGCCTCGGCGGCGGGGGCCTACGACATGCCACCGGAGCCGTTGGACGCCGCGGTGCTCTTCGCCCCGGTCGGCGACATCGTGCCGGTGGCGATGCGGGCGCTGGACCGCGGTGGCGTGCTGTCCATCGCCGGGATCCACCTGTCCGACACCCCGCCGCTGAACTACGAGAACGAGCTCTTCTACGAGAAAGAGATCCGTTCGGTCACCTCGAACACCCGGGCACAGGGGCGCGAGTTCCTTGAACTGGTGGAGCAGCACGGGGTGTCCGCGACGACGCACGAGTACCCGATGAGTCGGGCGCTGGACGCCCTGCAGGACCTCAAGGCAGGACGCTTCGACGGGGCAGCGGTGCTGGTCAATGACTTCTGATCCTTCGGAGACTGCGCACCTCATCGGCGGGGTCGGCTGCGAGCACTGGAACTCCCCGCTGGACGTCGTGGCGATCCGGTTCCACTGCTGCGGGAGGACCTACCCTTGCCTGCATTGCCATGATGAGGCGTCCGACCATCCGGTGACACCCTGGCCGACCGACACCTCCGATGACCTCGCCGTTGACGCGGTGATGTGCCGGTGCTGCGGAACCTGGCTGAGTGTGGGGGAGTACCTGTCGCTCTACGCGGGATCGGCACAACACCCCGAGCGTCCCGCATGCCCCCACTGCGCCGCACCCTTCAATCCCGGCTGCGCCCGGCACACGCACCTCTACTTCCAGGTCTGATACTTCCGGGCCTGACCGGCAGCCTGACCGGAGTTGTACGCTGGCACAGATGAATCACAGCCGGACACAGTCGACCTCCGCCACGGCCGGCATGTCGCCCGGCATGAACAACACTCCGGCTACCGGACGCTCCCTCGCCGCGGCCGCGTACGTCTTCGCGGTCGTGATGATGGGCACCACGATGCCCACACCGCTGTACCCGGAGATGTCGGAGGCCTTCGGGTTCGGGGATGCGGCGACCACCGTGCTCTTCGCCATCTACGCCATCGGTGTCGTCGCTGGCCTGGTGATCTTCGGCCGGCTCTCCGACACTCTCGGACGCCGACCGGTCCTGGGCGTCGCCGTGGTGCTGTCGATGCTGTCCGCCGGCCTGTTCCTGATCGCCGGGACGGGGGACGGAACGACCGTCGGACTGGTTCTGATGTACATCGGCCGGGTACTGTCCGGTCTCGCCGCAGGTATCTTCACGTCCACCGGCACAGTCACCGTCATGGAGAACGCGCCAGCCGGACGGGAGACCCTGGCAGCTGCACTGGCCACCGCGGCGAACATCGGTGGGCTCGGCCTGGGGATCCTGATGTCCGGAGCGGTCGGCTCGGTGGTGGACACCCCGCTGACCGCACCGTTCATCGTGCACGCGGTCCTGCTGGCCTTCGCCGCAGTCCTGTTGCCCGCCGTACGCGACCGGGTGGTCCGCGACCGTACCGCCGGATGGTTGCCACGGCCCCAGGTTCCGGGGATGCCCGTCGCTGCGCGTCGGCTGTTCGCCGCAGCCCTGCCAGGTACGGTCGCCGGCTACACGATCTGCGGACTGTATTCGTCGATCACCCCGAACTTCATGGCCGCTGAACTGGGCATATCCGACTCGGCGGTGATCGCGTCGGTCGTGTCTTCCCTGTTCCTGGCCTCGGCACTGGGACAGATTCTGCTGCGGAGTGTGGGCGACAGGGTTCTGATGGCCGGCGGCTCCGCGCTGCTGGTGCTGTGCGGGGTTCTGCTTGTCGCGGCGGTGGAGGTGGGGACGTTGCCGCTGCTGATCGTCTCGTCGGTGGTGGGTGGCCTTGGCCAGGGACTGGTGTTCATGACCGGTATGAGGGCAATGACGGCGGCGGTTGCGCCGGAGGAGCGCACCGCAGTGACCACGAGCTACTTCATTGTCGGTTACCTGTCACTGACCGTGCCGGCGATGCTGGCCGGCATGCTGACCGTTCCCCTTGGTCTGGTGGGCAGTTCCGTCGTGTTCAGTGTGGCCACGGTAGTGCTCGGTAGCGCAGGAATGCTTCTGGCCCGGCGCTTCTGAGCGGCTGCGCCTGATGAGTCCCTATTGCAGGTGGTGGGATGCTGACCTGACCACAGACGGGGGCATGCTTTCTCCCTTCTGTCAGGCACCCCCGCCCCTTGCACCGGTGATACGGGTAGAAACGGGAGTATGAGCCACACCACACCGGACACCGCAGCTTCCGAATCCGCCACCGCCTCACCCGCCGCATCCCTCCCGCTCGAGACCCGCGCCGGCCTCGGCTCCGGCCAGAACTTCTGGCAGACCAAGGAGGCCGACGGCGTCCCCTCATTCACCCTCACCGACGGGTCCCACGGCCTGCGCAAACAGGAGGGATCCTCCGACCACCTCGGCCTCGCCGGCAGCGTGAAGGCCACCTGCTTCCCGCCGGCCGCCGGTCTGTCGCAGAGCTGGGACCCGGAGCTCGTCGAGAAGGTCGGTGCGGCACTCGCCGAGGAAGCGCAGGCGGCGGACGTCCAGGTCCTCCTCGGGCCAGGTGTGAACATCAAGCGCTCCCCGCTGGGTGGACGAAACTTCGAGTACTACTCCGAGGACCCGCATGTCACCGGGGTGCTCGGCACCGCCTGGGTCCGTGGACTGCAGGGCGGTGGGGTAGGTGCGTCGCTGAAGCACTTCGCGCTGAACAACCAGGAGGACGACCGGATGCGCATCAGCTCCGACATCGACCCCCGACCCTTGCACGAGGTCTACCTGCGCGGCTTCCGACGCATCGTCGAGGACGCCCAGCCGTGGACAGTGATGTGCTCCTACAACGCGGTCAACGGGGTACCGGTCCGCCACAGCCGCTTCCTGCTCACCGACATCCTGCGAGGTCAATGGGGCTTCCGGGGTGCGGTGGTCTCCGACTGGGGTGCGGTCGGTGGTCGTGTTCCCGCTGTCCAGGCAGGCCTTGACCTGCAGATGCCCTTCGACGGTGGTGCGTCGGACGCCGAGGTCGTCGCCGCCGTCGCCGACGGCTCCCTGGATGAGCAGGACGTCACCCTCGCCGCCTCCCGCGTCGCCGAACTCGCCACCACCGCAGCGACGAACCGCCGGCAGGACGCCACTTTCGACGAGGACACCCAGGCTGCCCACCATGAACTGGCCCGACGTGCCGCTTCGCAATCCGTGGTCCTGTTGAAGAACGATGGCGCCGATGGCCGCCACGTCCTACCGATCGACGCGAACGGGGTGACCGGCTCGGTCGCCGTCATCGGCGCCTTCGCCGAGACGCCCCGCTACCAGGGCGGCGGATCGTCCCACGTCAACCCGACCAGCATCGACGTGCCGCTGGAGGAGATCAAGGCGCGCCTGGCCGCGCCGGTGACCTACGCCCGCGGCTTCGACACCGACGGTTCCGGGCCGGACACCGAGCAGACCGTCGCACTGCGCGATGAGGCGGTGGAGGACGCCCGCCACGCCGACATCGCCGTGGTGTTCCTCGGATTGTCGGATGCCCAGGAGTCCGAGGGCTTCGACCGCACCGACATCGACGTGCCCGCCGAGCAGCTCGACCTGCTGGCCGCGGTGCGGGAGGTCAACCCGCGGGTGGCGGTGGTGCTCTCGCACGGTGGCGCACTGTCGCTGGACGAGGTGGAGGAGTACACCGGGGCGATCGTCGACGGCAACCTGCTGGGCCAGGGCGGCGGTGCGGCGATCGCCGACGTGCTCACCGGCGCGGTCAACCCGTCCGGCAAGCTCACCGAGACGTTGCCGGTGCGACTGGCGGACACCCCCGCCTACCTGGACTTCCCCGGTGAGCGTGGCCATGTGCGCTACAGCGAGGGCCTGTTCGTCGGCTACCGATGGTACGACGCCCGCCATCTGCAGGTCGGCTACCCGTTCGGGCACGGCCTGAGCTACACCACCTTCGAGTACGACCAGATCTTCGGCCAGCCCGATGACGATGGTGAGGGTGTGACCGTCACCGTGCGGGTGACGAACACCGGCAAACGTGCCGGACGCGAGGTCGTCCAGGCCTATGTCGCCGTTCCGGAGTCGGACCAGGTCAGGGTGCCGAATGCGCTGGCCGGTTTTGGTTCGGTGTTCCTGGAGCCGGGGGAGTCGGCGGAGGTGGAGATCCACCTGGACCGCCGCGACCTCGAGTACTGGGACGTGAGGGTGGAGCGCTTCGTGCTGGAGCCGGGCACCTATGTGGTGTCGGTGGGTTCCTCGAGTCGTGACCTGCGCGGATCGGTGGAGGTCGACGTTGAGGGCGAGACGGTGAACGTGCCGTTGACCTTGGAGTCCTCGCTGGCTGAGGCGATGGCGAACCCGGTCGTGGCCGAGGCGCTGGGCGGTGCGCTGGCTGCGTTCAACGGTGGTGCGGCGCCGGATGCGAGTGCCGGTGATGCCGCTGATGCCGGGGACGCCCTCGGGGTGGACCTGGAGAAGATGGTGGGTAGCGTCCCGCTGGACCGGATGATCGGATTCTCCGGTGGCGCTATCACTGCGGAACAGATGGAGCAGTTGCTGGCAGCCGCCACCGCTCAGCAGTAGGCCCCGGTTTCGCGGGGCCACCAGGTCACCAGGACGTCGGGTCACCAGGAGACCAGGTCACATGGGGTGGCCGCGGCGTCCGGCGCGTTCGGCGAACTCGTCCAACAACTCCAGTACCTCCGGGCACCGCCATGCGCGTCGGTTCTTCTCGACCTGGGAACTGATGAGGATTCCTCCATTTTCCAGCCGGTCCAGCGCTTTCCGGGCGTTCGCGGGAGACACGCCCAGCTCGTCACGGACAGCTACGGCATCGAGTACCGGTCGCCGGACGAGAAGGTCGAGGACCCGCCAGTCGGCAGCATCGCGGCGTGCATGCACGAGCCCGTCCCACGAGTCCTTGAGCTCGATGAGTTCGGAACCCAGCCATTCGCCGAGTTCAGCGCCACGCAGTGTGGCGTTGGCGATCAACCAGACGATGGCGTTGAGATCACCGGTGCGGTAGGCGTCCAATGCTCCGAAGTAGATGTCAGGGTCTTCCAGTATTCCCGCAGCCAGCGGAAGAATCCCGTTCCTCGAGACCCCTTTGTGTCGCAGGATCGCGTGCATCAGGGCACGTCCAGTCCGTCCGTTGCCGTCGACGAAGGGGTGGATCGTCTCGAACTGGGCGTGGCTGAGCGCAGCGAGGACCAGGGCGGGGACATCGCTGCGGGCCATGAACCCCTCGAGATCATCCATCAGTTCAGGGACTCGGCCCGGCGCAGGGGGGACGAAGAGCGCGTCGATCGGGTGAGCATCGCTGTCTCCGACCCAGACCGGGTCGGCACGGAGCACTCCGGCAATGTCCGGGGCGCTGGTCTCGAGCAGCAGCTGGTGCAAGGTGAGGATGGAGTCGACGGTTGGGGTTTCCGTGGATTGAATCGCTTCGTTCATCTGGCTGGTTGCTGCGACGATGAGACCGGCATTGCGCTGGGACGCTCCCAACAGCTCGGCCTCCATGACCTTGCGCGCCGTGGACGTGAGTTGCTCGATCCGGGACGAGGCCACCGACTCGCCCCGGAGCAGCAGTGGGGTGAATGGGAGTACGGCGGCGGCCTGAGTCGCGTCGAAGCGGGCGGCAGTGATGGTGGCCCGGTCAGCAAGGCGAGGGTGTCGGCAGACAGGTGGGAGGCGATGTCGGGGATGTCGGCGATCAGCGGGGGAGTGGCTGACTGATACTCGGTCGGCTGACGGTGGCGCGCTCGTTCGGACATGGGCGCGCGTGAATCCCAGGGAGGGTTTCGGAAGAAACGATCGGCCAGGAGCTCATGACGATCGATTATACAAGGAGCCAATCGCGGATAGGAGGAAAGAGAATGGATAACGCCTTATCCATTCGCCACGGGGAGAACGACGAAAGGATAGGCTCTATCCATTGATCATGATGGTGCCGACCGCGGAGGGGGCGCACATTCGAGCCTCGCGGTGGCAGTGTAAATGGTTCCCTGGTCAGTGTAAACGGCCAGGAATCACCCCAGAATCGGCCATCTACACTGACCACTCGGACATTTACGATGCCACCCCGCTCCCATAGGGCGGCGTTGAGCGTAGTGGGGTGAGCCAAGGCGCCGCCGGGCGTGGGCGGGCTGGCCCCTGGGCCCGGGCGCCTCACAAAGACGGCAATTTGCTCAGAGCACGTCGGTGTCCAGCCCGGTGAACAGGGCGTCCGGCGCGCCGAGGCGGTCCAGCACCGGGTCGACCTTGGGCAGTTCACGGCTGAAGAAGTAGGACGCAGCGGCCGCCTTGCCGGCGGCGAGCGTCGCGTCCGCACCAGCAGCAGCGGCGTCCTGCATGTCCAACCAGATCCAGGCGACCACGATATGCCCGGTGGCCTCCAAGTAGTCGGTGGCGTGGGCCAGTGCGGATGTCGGGTCACCGTCCTGCCACAGCACCCCGGTCACCTCCACCAGCCGGTCCAGTCGACCAGACAGCGCCGCAGCCTGCTCCGGGAAGCGCTCCGAGGTGCGTGAGATCGTCGAGCGCACGGTCTCGACCAGCAGCTTGAGACCCGCGCCCTTCTGCATCACGACTTTGCGTCCCAGCAGGTCCTGGCCCTGGATGCCGTGGGTTCCCTCGTGGATCGGGTTGAGCCGGTTGTCGCGGTAGAACTGCTCCACGTTGTAGTCGCGGGTGTAACCGGCCCCGCCGAGCACCTGGATCGCCAGGTCATTGGCCGCTGGGCCGTACTGGGAGGGCCAGCTCTTCACCACCGGGGTCAGCACGTCCAGCAGCAGCTCGTACCGGGCGCGCTCGTCGCCGGTGGACACCGTGGCCTTGTCCACCAGGTTCGCCGCGTACAGGCACAACGCCATCGACCCCTCGGCATAGGCCTTCTGGGCCAACAGCATCCGGCGCACATCGGCGTGTTCGACGATCGCGACCTGCGGCTGCGCGGGATCTTTCGCACTGATCGGACGCCCCTGCGGACGCGAACGCGCATACTCCAACGACTCCAGGTAACCGGTCATCGCCAGTGCCGCGGCGCCGGTGCCGACCCCGATCCGGGCCTCGTTCATCATGTGGAACATGTACTGCAGGCCGCGGCCCTCCTCGCCGATGAGGTAGCCGACCGCACCGGCCTCCCCACCGGGGGTGTGTGCACCTTCGCCGAAGTTCAGCAGGGTGTTGGTGGTGCCGCGGTAGCCCATCTTGTGGTTCAGTCCGGCCAGCACGACATCATTGCGCTCGCCGGCGGACGGGCCCTCCGCCAGCACCTTCGGCACGATGAACAGGCTGAGGCCCTTCGTACCGGAGTCGGCGCCACCGGTGCGGGCCAGCACGAGGTGGATGATGTTCTCCGACATCTCGTGGTCGCCGCCGGAGATCCACATCTTGGTACCGGTGATCCGCCAGGTGCCGTCGGACGCTGCGTCGGACGCCGCGTCGGACGCACCGGCAGCACTCGGTGCGTCCTGCCGACGGGCACGGGTCCGGACGTCCGACAGCGACGAGCCGGCGTGCGGCTCCGACAGGCACATCGTCCCGAAGAAACGTCCGGCGAGCTGCGGTTCGACATAGGTGGCGATCTGCTCCGCCGAGCCGTGGGCGAGCAGCAGTGCGGCATTGGCCATGGTCAGCATGGGGTAGGCCGCGGTGGCGATGTTCGCGGCCTGCGGCCAGGCGAAACAGGCCCGCGCCACGGTCAGCGGCAGGTTCACCCCGCCGTAGGTCTCGTCGAAGGTCGCCGCGAGCAGCCCGGAGGCGGAGAAGGCGTCGAGGGCAGGACGCACCGCTTCGTGGGTGGTCACCCGCTGCCCGTCGAAGGTCGGTTCATCCAGGTCAGCAGCCCGCATATGTGGCCGGAACAGGTCCACGGCAATCTCGCGGGACGCCCCGAGCATCGCGTCGAAGGTCTCCCGGGAGTGCTCGGTGAACGGGGCGTGGTCGGTGAGTTCCTCGACCCGCAGCCAGTCGTGCAGCAGGAACGAGAGGTCATGGGCGTCGAGGATGTCGGCAGTGCTCATAACCCGGACAGTACCGGAGCAGAAAAAGTAGTTTCGAGGAATAGGACGAGCCGGAAGAACCGGAAGAGTCGGATGAGCAAGGACAGGGAATCTCAGAATGCAGAACAATGAAAGTGCTGACGGCACTGACGGCACCGTAGGTTTCGCCGGCCAGGTCGCCGTGGTGACCGGTGCGGGTGGCGGACTGGGCCGGGCCCATGCCCTGGCGTTGGCGGCCCGCGGAGTGACGGTCGTGGTCAATGACCTGGGCAATGCCGCCGACGTGGTCGAGGAGATCATCGCCGCCGGGGGAGAGGCCGTGGCCGATACGTCCGACATCGCCGACCGGGCGGTTGCCACGACGATGATCGAGGACACCGTCGCGAGGTGGGGACGCATCGACATCCTCATCAACAACGCCGGCATCCTGCGCGACAGGTCCTTCGCCAAGATGGATCTCGACGACTTCGACAAGGTCATCGACGTCCACCTCAACGGTTCGGTGAACTGCACCAAGGCGGCATGGCCGTACATGGTGAAGCAGGGGTACGGACGCATCCTGATGACCACCTCGGCGTCCGGCATCTACGGCAACTTCGGCCAGGCCAACTACGGCGCGGCGAAGTCTGCACTGGTCGGACTGATGAATGTGCTGGCCATCGAGGGTGAGCGCAAGGGCATCCGGGTCAATGCGCTGGCCCCGACCGCGGCCACGCAGATGACCGACGGCCTGATCTCCGAGGACGCCGCCGCCCGTCTGGGCCCCGACACCGTCGCCCCGGCCGCGGAGTTCCTGGTGTCGCCGGACGCCCCGACCGGGGTGATCCTCGGCGCCGGCGGTGGCGTGTTCGCCGTCTCGCAGATGCGCGAGGCCGCCCCGGTCGCGTTGGCCGCGGAGGACTGCACCGCTGAAGGGATCGCGGCGCACTGGGACCGGATCTCCGATATGTCCGACACCCACACCCTGGGTTCCGCCTTCGACCAGACCGACCTCTACGTCCGCGCCCTCGCCGGTGCAGAGGACGGCGCAGAGGACGCAGCAGAAAAGGACCAAGCATGAACCCCTTCGACATTTCCGGACGCACCGTCCTGATCACCGGCGGAGCCCGTGGCATCGGTCGCATGCTGGCCGAGGGTCTGCTGCGTGCCGGGGCGAACGTCCTGGTCACCACCCGCCGACCGGACGCCGCCGCCGAGGCCGAGCGCGAGCTCGCCGAGATCGCGGACCAGGTCGTGGCATCCGACGGTGCCGCCGCATCCGTCCGCGCCATCGCTGTGGACATCTCCACCGAGGAGGGCTGCCAGGAGCTGCTCGAACGGGTCACCGAGTACACCGACGAGCATTCCGTCCGGCTGGACGCCCTGGTCAACAACGCCGGTGCGACCTGGGGTGCGGACTTCGACGACTTCCCGCCGGAGGCCTGGGACAAGGTGCTGGGGGCGAACGTCAAGGCGCCGTTCCGTCTGGCGCAGCTGCTGCGTCCGCTGCTCGACGCGCGCGCCGCGGCCGGCCTCGACCCCGCCCGCATCATCAACATCGGGTCGATCGACGGCCTCGCTGTGCCCAACTACGAGAACTACTCCTATGCGGCGTCCAAGGCGGCGGTGCACCACCTGACGAAGGTGATGGCGGCGAAGCTGGTACCGTCGATCCTGGTCAACGCGATTGCGCCGGGACCGTTCCCGACCCGGATGATGTCGTGGGTGCTCGACGAGCGCGGCGAGGAGGTCAACGCCGCGAACCCCCTGGGACGCATCGGACGCCCGGAGGACATCACCTCGCTGGTCACGTTCCTGCTGGCACCGGGCAGTTCCTACATCACCGGGACGACCATCCCGCTGGACGGCGGGCTGACGTCCACCATGTCCGTGGCCATGTACGACGAATAAGCGACCGAATAAGTGACCGGGTACGCGACAGAAGAGGAAACACCATGAGAGAAGCAGTGATCGTCTCGACCGCCCGCACCCCCATCGGCAAGGCCTACCGGGGTGCCTTCAACGACACCCAGGGCCAGGAACTGGCCGCCCATGCCATCGCCGCCGCCGTCGAGCGCGCCGGTGTCGAGCCGGCGGACGTCGAGGAAGTCATCCTGGGCTGCGCCATGCAGGAGGGCACCACCGGTTACAACACCGCCCGACAGGCCGCCCTACGTGCGGGGCTGCCGGTGACCGTGCCGGGAATGACCGTCGACCGCCAGTGCGCCTCCGGGCTGATGGCGATCGCCACCGCCGCCAAGGAGATCATCACCGATGGTCTGAAGGTCGCCGTCGGTGGTGGCGTGGAGTCGATCTCCCTGGTGCAGAACGAGCACCAGAACACCTACCGGGCGGCCGACCCGTGGCTCAAGGAGAACGGCCACGAGGTGTACATCCCCATGTTGCAGACGGCGGAGATCGTCGCCGAGCGTTACGGTGTGACCCGTGAGGCCCAGGATGCCTACGCCCTGGAGTCGCAGGGGCGCACCGCCGCCGCACAGGATGCCGGCATCTTCGACGAGGAGATCGTCCCCGTCACCGTCACCAAGCTTGTCGCTGGCGAGGATGGGCAGCCGGTCTCCCAGGAGGTCACCCTGGCCCTGGACGAGGGCAACCGGCCGTCCACCACCGCCGAGGGATTGGCGAAACTCAAGGCTGTGCTGCCGGACTCCGACACCCACGCTGCGACGGTCTCGGCGGGCAATGCCTCACAGCTCTCCGACGGTGCCGCGGCCGTGGTGCTCATGGAGAAGGACGAGGCCACCCGGCGTGGCCTGGAACCGCTGGGGACCTACCGCGGTATCGCCGTCGCAGGCTGTGAGCCCGACGAGATGGGCATCGGCCCGGTGTTCGCCATCCCGAAGCTGCTGGAGCAGCACGGTCTGAGCGTCGACGACATCGACCTGTGGGAGCTCAACGAGGCCTTCGCCTCGCAGGCGGTGTACTGCCGCGACACCCTGGGCATCGATCCGGAGAAGTACAACGTCAACGGGGGTGCGATCGCCATCGGCCACCCCTACGGCATGAGTGGGGCGCGCATGGTCGGTCACGTGCTGCGCGAAGGCCGCCGCCGTGGTGCCCGCTATGTCGTGGTCACCATGTGCATCGGCGGCGGCATGGGTGCCGCGGGGCTGTTCGAGCTGGAGTAGTCACTCGCTTTCCGTGTGGAACCGGCGCAGCCGCAGCGAGTTCGACACCACGAACACCGAGGAGAACGCCATCGCCACCCCGGCGAGAATCGGGTTGAGCAGCCCGATCGCCGCGACCGGGATCAGCGCCACGTTGTAGGCGAAGGCCCAGAACAGGTTGCCGCGGATCGTGCCCAGCGTCCGGCGCGACAGCTGGATCGCGTCGCCGGCAGAGCGCAGGTCGTCGTTCATCAGCGTGATGTCGGACGCCTCGATCGCCACATCAGTGCCGGCACCCATCGCCAGGCCCAGGTCGGCGGTGGCCAGGGCGGCGGCATCGTTGACCCCGTCGCCGACCATCGCCACGCGCCGGCCCTCACCCTGCAGTCGTTCGACCTCGGCGACCTTGTCATCCGGCATGACTCCGGCGATGACGTTCTCGGCGGCGATACCCACCTCGGCCGCCACGGCCTTCGCCGCACCGGCATTGTCGCCGGTCAGCAGCCACGGGGTCAGGCCCAGTTCCTTGAGTTCGGCGACGGCTGCGGCCGAGGATTCCTTCACCGTGTCGCGCACGGTGATCACCCCGGCAGGCGACCCGTCGACCTCGACGACGACGGGCGTGCCGCCGGACTGCTGCGCGGAGTCGAAGGCGTCCTGCAGTCCGGACGGGAGGTCCGCGCCGGGGCGTCCGACGGTGACGGTGCGGCCGTCGACCGTGCCGGAGACGCCGCGTCCTGCGGTGGTGGTGAAGTCGCTGACCTGTGGGAGGGCAGCGTCCTGCGCGGTGTCCCGCCCGGTGTTCTCGGCGCTGTTCTCGAGCTCCTCCCGCGCAGCACGGACGATCGCCTGCGCGATCGGGTGCTCCGAGCCGGACTCCACGGCCGCAGCCAGGACCAGAACATCACCGGTGGCATCGCTACCTGCACTGACGTCGCTGACGCTCATCACACCGGAGGTCACCGTGCCGGTCTTGTCCATGACGACCGTGTCGACCTTGCGGGTGGACTCGAGGACCTCCGGGCCCTTGATCAGCAGGCCCAGCTGCGCGCCGCGCCCGGTACCGACCAGCAGTGCGGTCGGCGTCGCCAGCCCCAGTGCACACGGGCAGGCGATGATCAGCACGGCGACCGCGGCGGTGAACGCCGGGGCCACGCCGCTGCCCGTCGCGATGTGGATGATCAGGGTGGCGATGGCCACGATGACCACGATCGGCACGAAGTACTGGGAGATCCGGTCGACCAGACGCTGCACCGGCGCCTTCTTCGACTGCGCGTCGGTGACCAGCTTCGCCATCTGCGACAGGGTCGTGTCCGAGCCGACTCGGGTGGCTCGCACCAGCAGGCGCCCCGAGGTGCTGATCGTCGCACCGGTCACCTTGTCGCCGGCAGCGACCTCGACCGGCACGGACTCGCCGGTGAGCATCGACTCGTCCACCGCGGAGGTGCCCTCGGTGACCTCACCGTCGGTGGCGATCTTCTCGCCGGGGCGGGTGACGAAGACGTCCCCTACCTGTAGCTGACTGATCGGCACGCGCACCTCGGCACCGTCGCGGATCACCGCGGCGTCCTTGGCGCCCATGTCCAGCAGCGTGCGCAGCGCCTCGGAGGACTGCCCCTTGGCGCGGGTCTCGAACCAGCGTCCCAGCAGGAGGAAGGTGATGACCACGGCGACGGACTCGAGGTAGATCTCGTCCATCGTGGTGTGCGAGGGCAGCAGGTGCATCTCCATGGTCATGCCCTCGTGCCCGGCGTTGCCGAGGAACAGCGCCCACAGCGACCAGAGGTAGGCCGCGGTGGTGCCGAGGCTGACCAGCGTGTCCATGGTGAAGGCGCCGTGTCGGAGGTTCGCCCAGGTGGCCTTGTGGAACGGTGTGCCGCCCCAGAAGTACACCGGGGTCACCGCGGTCAGGACCGCCCACTGCCAGAAAGTGAACTGCAGCGCGGGGATCATGCTGACCAGCACGACAGGCACGGTGATCAGTGCGGAGATGATGGTGCGCTTCTTCAGGTCGGACGCTTCGGCGTCGCGCGCCGCGTCGATCTGCGCCTGCCCGGACGCTGCGGCGTCCCCGCCAGCTCCGCTTCCAGCGCCGTTGGCGCCGCTACCGGTGCCACCGTCACTGCCGGTGCCGTCACCGGCACTCGTCGGGGCCGGTGCGTCCTGCTGCGCGGCCATGGCGAAGGCGTCGTAGCCGGCGCCCTGCACGGTGCTGATCAGCGTGCCGGTGTCGACCTTGGACGGGTCGTAGGACACGGACGCGGACTCGGTGGCGAAGTTGACGGTGGCGTCCACGCCGTCGAGCTTGTTGAGCTTGCGCTCCACCCGGTTCGAGCATGAGGTGCAGGTCATGCCGGTGACGCCGAGATCCAGCTGGATGAGGTCGGCGGCGGGGTGTGTCTGTGTCATGACGGTCCAGTCCTGGTGACGGTGCGGGTTGGTACGGGTTGGTGCGGGTTGGATGGTGCGGGCTACTTGACGGCGTAGCCGGCCTCGCCGACGGCGGCGGTGACCTGCTCGTCGGTGAATTCGCCGGTGACAGCAACATTGCCGGTGGCCAGGTCGACCTCGACGCCGGTGACACCGGCGATCTCGGAGACCTCTTCCTCGACCGATGCCTTGCAGTGTCCGCAGGTCATACCCTCGACGGTGTAGTTCTTGGTTGCCATGATGCTTCAGTGCTCCTTGCCCGGTGTTCATTGTGCGTTTCCCGTGCTCGCGTGGAGCACCTTCCACTGCCGATGTTATACCCATAGGGGGTATGACGCAAGGGTGTTTCCAGATGCGGGGCGAGGCGGCCGGACCGAAGCATGGCGAAATCGCACTTCCACTGCCAGCGGGACCCTCGATCCGTCGTGATTCGGCCCGCTTTCCCCGCCCTCCCCCCTGGATCCGCCCCAGACACAAAACATCACACCTCCGACGATTCCCACCTGATGATACATGCAGGTCAGGACGTTGCGCGCACGAGGAGCGCAACGGCGGAGGTGTGATGGATTCTTGGTAGGACGCACCGGCGGCGATGGTGGGCAGCCGCGGATCGCAGGCCAAAGATGGCCGCGGAGCGACCTACAGCGGCAGGCGGCGCACCACGAACTGCGGCAGGTTCTTCAGGATCAGCATGATCCAGCGGAACAGCGGGTGGATCCAGATGACGGCCTTCTTGCCGTCGACACCTGCGACGACGGCCTTCGCCGCGTCCGACTTGTCGACGGTCAGGGGGGCGTCGTCCAACCCTTGCGTCATGTTCGTGCGCACCTGGCCGGGGCGCACGGTCAGCACCCGCACGCCGGTTCCGCGCAGTGCCTCACCGAGCATGCGGTAGAAGCCGTCGGTGCCGGCCTTGGTGGAGCCGTAGACGAAGTTCGAGCGGCGTACCATCTCGCCGGCGACCGAGGAGAACACCACGATCTGCCCGTGGCCCTGCTGCTTCATCCGGTCGGCCAGCAGCACACCCGCCGACACTGCACCGGTGTAGTTGACCTGCGCGGCGAGCACGGCCTTCTTTTGGTCGGTCCACTGCTCCTCATTGTCGCCGAGCACACCGAAGGCCACGATGGCCAGGTCGATGTCGCCCTTGGCCCAGATGTGGTTGAAGACGTCCTCGTGGGAGTCGAAGTCGGTGGCGTCGAAGTCGATGGTGTCCACGGTGGACGCACCGGCGGACTCCATGCGCTCGATCGCCGGCGAGAGGTCCTCGCCGCCACGAGCGGCCAGGACGACCCGCGCCGGACCACGGGTGAGGAACTCCTCGACCACGGCCAGGCCCATGTCGGACGCACCGCCGAGCAGCAGGATGGACTGGGGCTTGCCCACAGCATTGATCATTGAGTATCTCCTAAGGGGTGTGCGCTAGTTCAGCTCGAGGCGGCGGGACATGTCCGAGGCGAAGACCCCGGTCGGGTCGATCTCGTGGCGGGTGTCCAGCCAGCCGGCCAGCCCCGGGTACATCTGGTGGAAGTTCTCCGCGGTGGTGCGGGACTCCTTGGCCAGGTAGAGACGTCCACCGAACTCCATGACCCGCTTGTCCAGCGAGTCGAGGAAGGTGCCCAGGCCCTTGCGGATCGGGAAGTCGACGCACACGTTCCAGCCCTTCATCGGGTAGCTCAGCGGCGCCCGGTTGCCTTCACCGAAGAGCTTGAAGACGTTCAGCGCGGAGTAGTGGCCGGACTTCTGGATGTCGCGGATGATCTCCTTGAACGGCTCCACGGCCTCGGTCGGCACCACGAACTGGTACTGCAGGAAGCCCTTCGGACCGTAGCCGCGGTTCCACTCACCGAACAGGTCGAGCGGCTGGTAGAACTGCGTCAGGTTGTTGATCTTGTTCCGCGCCGGCGCACCCATCGTGTAGTACGCGATGCCGACGGCCGACAGGGTCAGCTTGTTCATCGTGAAGGACGGGAAGATGTCCGGCACGGTCATCAGTTGCGGGGCGTTGAACTTCAACGGGTCCTTCGCCAGCTCCGGGGCGTACTCCTTGAGCTGGTCCAGGGTGGCCAGGGAGCCGCGGGAGATGGTGGAGCGTCCCAGCTTCGGCTCCGGCGAGATGCAGTCGAACCAGGCCGAGGAGTAGGTGTAGTTGACCTCGGAACCGTCGGAGTGGATCGCGATCGTCTCGTCCAACGTGTCCGTGCGGTCGGTGTCGGCGATGAAGTAGGCGGTCTCGGTCTTGGTCATCCGGATCGTCGCGCGCAGGATGACACCGGTCAGGCCCATGCCGCCGACGGTGGCCCAGAACAGGGTGCCGTCCGGGTCGTCCGCGGAACCTTCCGGCTCCAGGTGCAGGATGCGGCCGTCGGCGACGAGCAGTTCCATGGAGGTCACGTGGTCGCCGAAGGAGCCGGCGGAGTGGTGGTTCTTGCCGTGGATGTCGGGGCCGATCGCGCCACCGATGGTGACCTGGCGGGTGCCGGGCAGCACCGGGACCCACAGGCCGTAGGGCAGCGCGGCCTTCATCAGCTGGTCGAGGGTGACTCCGGCGTCCACGTCGACCAGGGCGGTGTCCGGGTCGATGGAGTGGATCTGCTTGAGTTCCTGCATGTCGATGACCAGACCGCCGGCGTTCATGGCGGGGTCGCCGTAGGAGCGTCCCATGCCGCGGGCGATGACGCCGCGCTTGAGGTGGTCGGGCTTGTCGGCGTTGCTGTCGGCGACCTGCGCGACGGCGGCGGCGATGACATCGACGTCAGGGGTGGAGAGGACCTCGGCCGTGGTGGGTGCGGTGCGGCCCCATCCGGTGAGTGTCCGGGTGTGCGTCTTCAGTTCCATAATTGACCACCCTACCGCCGGGGGTGGTCGAGACATGCCATAGTTGGGCTATGGATTGGGTGGATGATTCACAGGATGTGACCTCGGTCGCACGACGGTGGGAGTCGTTGCGGGGGCGGCGCGTGCGCGGCGAGGTCGCGGAGGACGTCTACCTGCGTCAGTGTGAGGACCTCGCGGATTTGCTGAGAGTTGGCGGTGAATCTGGTGACCATCGGGGTGTCGGGGTGGCTGCGGAGTCTGCTGCGGGTGCCTCTGCGGGTGCCGAGGAGCTCGCCTACCGCATCGACCTGCTGCGCCTGTTCGAGCGCGAGGCCCGTGGGGACGGCCTGTCTCAGGTGCTGGAGTTGCTGCCCCGGTTGTGGCGGCTGCACCGCACCGACCCGGTGCGTTTCCCCGCCCACCCGGATGCGGTCGGCGGTGCTGTCGGGCAGGCGTTGGACGGCGGTCAACTACCGAATGTCTTCGTGCTGGTCTGGCAGGACGTCATCCTCAACGCCGCATTGTCCCCGGCGGTCAGCGCCACACGCCTGGAGGAGCTCAACGGGCAGGCCTTCGAGGCGTTGGCCCAGCTGGGGCTGCCGGAGGAGGAGATCTCGGAGCTGCGGGTCCGCGTCCTGCTGGCGTCCGGGGACTTCGCCGGCGCGCAGGCGCTGATCCGCATGCTGGACACGCCCTCGCTGCCGGACGCCCCGGAGTGGGACGATGCCTACCGCTTCCAGCGGGACATGGACGTCCGCGCGATGACGGCGTTGCAGTGCGGTGACCTGGAGGGTGCCGCGGCACTGGTGGACGAGATGACGGCGGCGCCGGAGACCCGGTCGCAGCCGACGGTGATCGTCGCGGAGTCGCTGATTCCGCTGGCCGGGGTGCTGCCGCCGGAGACCACGGCGTCCAGGGCGTGTTTCGTCGCCGACCGGGCGGCGGGCGAACCGATGCTGTCGGACGCGATGCTGCAGGTCGCGGAGTTCCTCGCCCAGACCGGGCGGGAGCGCACGGCGTTGGGCCTGGTCGATCGGCTGCTGCCGGTACTGGGCCTGGAGCGCCGCGCGGCCGAAGGGGACATCCACCTGCTCGCCGGGCTGCACACGGTGTACGAGGCGGGCGTGGCGGCGGGTTTCGGCGAGGTGCGCCCGGCGTTCGCGTCCCTGCCGGTGGTGTCGCACTGGCTGTCCCGCATCGGGTGGGACGCTGCGGGTGCCGGCTCTGTGCCGGGTGCGGCGTCCGGCACGGCGACGGGGAGCGCGCCGACGGTCGCGCAGCTGGCGGCGTGGACCGGCCAGACCGCCCGCGAGGCCGCGGCGGCACTGGACCTGCGTAATGACAATGACTCGGAGTCCACGATCGGTCTCGGCCTGCACGTGATGCCGGAGGGCGACTCGGTGACGGCCCTGTCGGATACCGCGGAGACCAGGTTGAACTCCCCGGTGCTCACGGCGATCCCACCGATGCCGCCGCGTCTGCCGGGCTGGATCGACCACGACCAGCTGGAGTTGCCGGCCGAGGTCGCGGACTTCTCCGGCGAGCTGTCCGGACGCCCCACACCTGAGGTGCCGGTGGCCGGTCCGGTCGACGTCACCGACTTCGGGACGGAGGACGGCCTGTTGGCCACGATGCTCTACTCGACGCTGGGCCTGGCTGACGCGGTCGCGGTCGGGGTGGACCGGCTGATCGAGCTGCGCGACGCCGGCGGCGACGGGGAGTATGCGGTGCTGTTGACGGAGCTGGTGAACCGCTACGAGCGGGCCATCGCGGCCTTCGAGGATGAGGATGAGGACGAGGACGGTGACGGTGACGGTGACGGCGGCAGTGACCTCGATGCCGAAAGCGACGTCGACAGCGATGTTGACAGCGACGCCGACCCGGAGCGTCCGACCGACCCCGTGATCGTCGAGATCGACCATGTCCTGAGCCTGCGGCAGGACGCCCAGGACGAGGCGGAGGACGCCGGTGCGCCCCCGGTGGAGATCCTGACCAACCGGGTCCATGCCATCGCTGGCGAATGGGAGGGGTCGTGCCGGATCGTCCGGGAGATCATCGAGCAGGACATCCTCATGGGCGGGGTGTTCCCCGACCTGCACGCGCTGTCGCTGGGGCTGCGGGCGCTGCGTCGGGTGACCCGCTTCGCCCCGCGGGCGGTCCCGCAGGTCGGCACCGGGCTGATGGTTGGTATCGCCCAGCTCGACGCCACCGCCAATGAGGCGCTGTACGCCGTGGCGCAGTACACCACCGCCGTGGCCCTGGCGCTGCCGCCGGTCCCGCCTGCGTCTTCGGCGGACGGTGCGACCGGGCCGGACGGAACCCCCGTCGCCGCGCCGCAGCTGGGCGGGGAGGACGCCCCTGATCTGCTGGACGACCTGGGTCAACTGGGTGTGGCGATGGCTGGCAGTGGGGTGTATTTCGAGGCACTGGCCATCTACGACCGGGCGCTGGAGTTGGTGGAGCAGGCGCAGGCTGAGCGTCCTGCGACGGATCCCGGCGGCGGTGGCGCCGACACAGATGCAGGCGCCAGCACCAGTACCGAGGACGCCGTGGATGGCGTCGATGTGGAGGACGACCTCCGTACCCGACGCATCCGACTGCTCTCCGGCCGCGGGGATACCCTGTCCGCCCTGGGCAACCACCGGGTGGCCGCGGAGACCCACTCCGAGGCCGCGGCGGCCGCCGAGCACTGGGGATTGTGGGAGTACGCCGCGGAAAGCCAGGT
The DNA here is from genome assembly GCF_052264515.1 of Candidatus Corynebacterium faecigallinarum. Taxonomy (NCBI): domain Bacteria; kingdom Bacillati; phylum Actinomycetota; class Actinomycetes; order Mycobacteriales; family Corynebacteriaceae; genus Corynebacterium; species Candidatus Corynebacterium faecigallinarum. The sequence continues at coordinate 24,118 of NZ_JBQQOC010000008.1, read as the reverse complement.
CAGGTGCGCCGCCGCCTGTCTCGACGACCGTGACTTCCCGCGTGCGGCGATGATCATCGAGGGCTTCGACGAGGTCGAGGAACTGGACTGGATGCGTTTCCCGGCGACCCGTTTCCGCCGCGAACTACAGGCCACCCGGCTGGCGACCGCGCTGACCGCGGAGCATTTCGACTCCGAGTGGCCTGTGCAGTGCGCCCGCCTGGCCGAGGCGCACGAGTACCTGGCGCAGGCGACGAGTCCGCAGCGGGCGGCGAGCGAACTGGTCGACGGGGTGCTGGTCATCAACCGGGGCCTGGTGCACGCTGAGCGGGTCGACACTGCCCTGGAGCTCACCGGGTGGGCGGCCGGGGAGGCGAAGGCCGCGGAAACCGCCGGGAACACCGCTGGTAGAGCGTCCGACACGGGTGCAGGCGCAGCCGCTGGGGACACCGCCGAGGACTCTGCTGCGCGCACCGGCGGGGCCCGGCTGGAGGCGTTGACCGAGGAGGCGTTGCTGCTGCACGTGCAGGGCCGGGACGATGCGGCGTTGACGATCTTCGAGTCGGTGGTGCAGCAGGCGCGTCGGGCCGACACCCCGTGGCTGGTGGACGCGGTGTCGCACCGGATGGCGGCGGCATCCCGCTATGCCGAGGACGAGCAGGTGCGACAGCGTTACGCGGATCTGATGCGCGAGCTGTCGCTGGACTGAGGTGGAAGGGCGCTGCCTAGAACCCCTAGAGCCCCTAGAACCCCTAGAACCCCAGGATCTCCTGGACGGTCTCCGGCAGTTCGGCCACGCAGGTGATCTGCGGTTTCCCGGCCTCCTTGTGCTCGCGGAGCTCCTGGTTGATGATGCGTCGGCTGACGGAGTCCAGCACCGGCAGTTCCTGGGCGAGCAGGCGGACCATGAACTCGTTCATCGGCGCCTCGGCGTGCTGGGCGGCCTCGTAGTGCTTGTCCTCCACGGTGCCACCGACCACGCTGGTCTCCGCGCGGGCGCCCTTGGAGCCGGCCGGTTCGCCCTTGGTGGCCTTGGCGATGTTGCGGCGCATCCGCTGTTTGGCTTTGTCGCGCTCGCCTGTGCCTTTATCTCGTCCGAACATGGTCACTGACGATACCCCGTGTCCGGACGCTCACCTAGACTCGGGGAAGAACCCGGCCGACCCCGATCAGTGCCGACCGCGACCAGTACAGGAGCGCCACACCGATGACCGACCCGTCCGCAGCGACGCCAGTAGCCGCACCGCCGAGCGCCAACGAGCCGATGCCGCCCGCCCAGCTTGCGACCCTCGTGACGGCCACCCTGGGCTACTACGGGTTGCGGGACGCTGTGTCGACACCGTGGCTGCGCCGCGCCGGGCAAGCCGTGGTCCTCGTCGGCGCGGTCGCCCCGGTTGTCGTCGGCGAGTTCCGGTCGACCCCGGAGGAGACCCGGGAGGAAATCTCGGCGAACTTCGCTGAAGCTGCGGCGACCTGGCGTAAGCAGTCCGTCGCGAAGCGGGTGTCCAATGCCGTGATGGTCTTCGGCGCGGTGGCCGGACCGGTCGCCCTCACTGCCTGGCTGACGGAGAAGTTCGACGCGGTCGGGGAGTCGGCGGTGCGCAAGGTTGGCGGACGCCTGCCCCTCGTCGGAGCGCTGTGCCGGAAGGCACCGAATACGGTGAACGGGCTGCTGCAGGCCGGGGTGGCCGTCGGGGTGAACACGGTGTTGACCAGCCGCCAGGCCGGTCGCACCGGGAATGGGAAGGCATGATGAGCGAAAACCCGGCACAGTCAGCACAGTCGGAGCAGTCCCAGGCCTCCCAGGCCTCCCAGGCCGGGGCGACCCGTCCCCAGGACCCGCCGTTGCTCGTCGCGGCGACTGTCGGGGAGTCCACGGCGGTGTGGCAGGTGGAGGTTGACGCCCGCGTCCTGCTCGGTGACTTCAGCGGCGCCTGGCTGGTCGACCAGGATGGTGTCCACGGTTTCGCCGCCGACGCCGACTGGATCGAGCAGCGCGACGACCGGGATGCGGTGCTGGAACTGCTGCTGGCGCGTCCGGTCGTCGTCGCCGGTGACACACAGGACGCCACCCTCGCGAGACTGCCGCAGTCCGCACAGGTGGTGGACCTGGAGGCGACGCTGGAGAATGCGACGGCGGAGCTGGAACGCAACAAGGAGCAGTTCGCCGAGGAGAATCCGGGCAAGCGTCAGCCGGCGTGGGGCGAGATCTCCTTCGCCGCGCAGGACGGCCCGGCACCGCAGGGGCTGACCGGGGATGCGGCGGCCGCGGTCACCGCCTGCATGGCGACCGCCCGTGGGGTTCGGTGGCTGGTCAGGGACTGGAATGCCGCGGAGAAGCTGCGCGCCCAGCGGCTCGGTGGTGAGCTGCGGGCCCTGCCGGTGGTGCTCCGCTAGCCGCATGGGACGCACATTTGCTACCCCGCCACCAGCCCACTGCTGCCCCGCGTGGGCGACAGTTCATCCCCGGCACAGTGTGGCCAACCCCGCTACCCTTGGGTGGCATGAACGCACGGCATGCTCCCTGGCCCGACCGCGCCCGCGGCGCGTCGGTCAGTGACGGCTTGGCGTCGGTAGTGCCGCTACCGCTGCTGAACGCGGTCGAAAATACAGCGCGGAGCGCGTCACGGCGGGGATCGGACGGCGGCGGTGATTCCGACGGTGAGGCAGGCAACGACACCAACGACACCAATGATGAGGACGTCACCCTCCTTCTCCTGGCCGAGCACCACCGGCCCGGTGAGGGGTACTTCACCAGGGCACTGGGTGTCAACAGTGCGATGTCGGTGGCCGAGACGGTCCGCGCTGTACTGATCGCCTTCTCCTGGCCGGGTGCGGTGCGGATGCTGCAGGACGCCGGGGACACGGTGGTCGGTGGCGCGGTCTCCGGATCAGCGGCGATGCGGCCGACGACAGCGTCTGCCGCATCTTCTGCAGCGTCCTCCCGGGTGACTTCTCCACCGGACGGGGTGGCCTGGGCGGTACGCGCCCGCCGCCGCGACCGCCTGCGGGTCTACAGTCGCACCGCCGCCCCGATCGCCACCCCACTTCGGGAGGCACTGGGACGCGATGGCACAGCCACGCTCGTCGCCGACGGTGCAGTGTTCAGCGTCACCGCCGCCGGCTCCATGACCAGGGACGACCACACCCCGGAGGCGGTGTGTCTCGCCGGTGATTTCATCCCTGAGCAGGGCATCCGAACCGGGGACGGACGGCAGGACGGTGCGTCCGGCATCCCGAGAGACGTCGACCTGGCGGCGGTGAACGTGACGCTGACCGGCGAGGAGACCGTCGAACAGATCCTGGCGGGCATCACCCCGGAACTGCGCGACCTGCTGCTCGCCGGGGACCTGTACGAGTTCACCCCGTTGTTGCAGGCGCTGGATCTGGAGCGTCCGGCGCAGGTCTCCGACGGGATCCAGTCGGTGTTGTCGACATTGCCGGCGGAGACGACCCCGGTCGGGCGCGCCGCCGCATGGGCCCGGATCGTGGCGCTGTCGACACTGTCGGACCGGGCCGCATCCGACGAGATCAGCGAGATGCTGATGGCCGCCCTGGGATTCACCCGGGCGGACGCCGACTTGGCCCCGGATGTCGGCAAACTGTCGTCCGACCCGCTGGATGCCGCGGAGATCCGCCAGCTGTCCGCGGCGACCGGGCATGTACTGGCCACCTGCGGCGCGGACGTGTGGGGGCAGCGGGATGCCACGGTGTCCGGGGTGACGCCGCTGGTGAGGCGGTGCAGCCTGGTGGAACGACTCGAGATGTACCGCTACCTGCTCCAGCGGCGGGACTGTCACGCCGATGACGCCGATGACGGTGGTGGCGGTGCTGACGGTGCCGCGGACGTGCCCGGGGGACGCCCGTAGTCGAAAAACACTGCCGGGGGCAGTAGCGTATGACCGACAACGACCGGCTGACTACCGGTGCCTGCAGGTATGACGAAATGGATCCGACTCACGTGACTGATGCCCTGGCCGAACGGCCCGACTCCGCCGATGATGACGGCTCCGCGGGCCCCGCGGCAGACATCGTCGATGGCGGGTCGAGCGCGGTCCAGCGTGCTACCGAGCACACCCGTCGGCTCGTCCGGCAGTTCACCAAGTTCGGCATCGTCGGGGCGTCCGGCGTGGTCGTCAATGCCGGGGTCGTGGTCGTGGCGAACAAAGCCACCCAGTGGCTGTGGGACCACGACGGCCACGAGGTCTTCGCCAACCTGCTCGGCACCAACTACAACATCCGCTGGTACCACGTATTCGCCGTGCTGGCGTTCGTGGTGGCGAACCTGTGGAACTTCAACCTCAACCGGCGGTGGACGTTCCGGACGGCCGGCAAGTCCTCCTGGTTCAAGGAGATGTTCTCCTTCATGCTGGTCGGTGTCGGTGGCCTGCTGGTCACGCTGCTGGTGCAGACGGCGATGATCAACCCGGAGTCGCCGATCCACCTGTCGCGGGAGGTCTTCGACGGGTCGTCCGGCCTGCGTGACCCGATCTACTGGGGCAACCTGATCGGCGTCATCGTGGCGATCCCGGTGAACTTCCTGATCAACAAGATGTGGACGTTCCGCGCCGCCCGCGACCACCGGGTGACCACGCATGTGACGCCGCTGCCAGCCGATGGTAGTACTGACGCGAGTGCCAACTCCGGCAACAATTCCAAGGAGGACATGTGACCGAGCAGGTCAACGCGAGCGGCGACAAGGGTGCGTCGGGCGAATCCGGTGCGTCCGATGCTCCCGGGCAGGAACCCACCCAGACGCCCGCGTATGCCCCGGCCGGTTCGGACACCCCGGTCGGCGAGGTCGTCCGCCTGGACCTGAAGACCCAGCTGTTCCGCTTCGTGCTGACTGGTGGGCTGTCGGCGGTGGTGGACCTGGGGCTGCTGGCACTGTTCCAGTTGGTCTTCGGTTTCCCGGTCCCGGTGGCGCGCACCATCAGCTTCATTGCCGGTACGACCACGGCCTACATGATCAACCGTCGGTGGACGTTCCAGTCGGAGGCCTCGAAGAAGCGCTTCCTTGCTGTCGTGGTGCTCTATGCGTTGACTTTCGTGGTCAACATCGGGCTGCAGACCGGTTGTGACCACCTGTTCACCGGGTGGGGCTGGGCAGATCCCATCGCCATGACCGGCGCGTTCATCATCGCGCAGGGGACGGGCACGGCGATCAACTTCATCGTCCAGCGCACGATCATCTTCAAGAACTAAGCGCCTGCCCGCCCCGGCTCACTGCACCCTGCCGCCCCGCCGCGGAGGTCATCCCGATGCCCCGTCGCTCTCCCGGACTCGAGAAATCCCCATGCCTGGAGGTACGCTCCGACCTCGGTCAGCGTACCTCCAGGCATGGGGATTTCACATGACAGGGCGCAGTGGAAGCGGAGACGAGACGGTCCGGTCGGGAGGGGTGGAACGGTGGGCGGCCCCTAGCCGTCAGCGCCCTTGGTCTCGGGGCTGTCGTATTCGTGGGAACAGGCGTCGTCCCACTCCGGCGGGTCGGTGAGGGACTGATCACCGCTCTTGTGCGGCTTTCCCATGACGATCCTGCCCTGCTGGTCGAGGAGTCGTTCCATGGTGGCCTCCCCGCCCCGGAACTGCTCGTCTGCGCCGGGATCGTGTTGGGAGACCTCGACGGTGATGGTGGCGTTCGGATCGGCGGTCATCGCGGCATCCTGAACCTCGGACGAGGCGTCCCACCCTGAAGGCGCAGGCTCGCCGAGCGTGAAGGACTGCGCGCCGGAGAACGGAGCGTCCGGAACGAAGGTGGCGATCGTGTCGTCGTCGGACGCGACGGCAACCTCGTCGATGTCGTAGCCGCAGGTGTGTACGAAGACGGTCATGGCGCCCTCGGCATCCACCATGGTGCCGACTTCGCCGACGTAATCCGGCGGGGAACTGCAGGACGCCAGGGCAGCAACGGCGACAACCGCCACCGTCACAGCCACCGCGCGCCGCCGAACACTCATGGCCGGTAGAACTTCTCCGCCCGGCCCTTGGCCTGCAGCGACAGCCACTCGCGGAAACCCTTCACATCGCGACGCTGCACCAGGAAGAACCAGGCGAACCGGGCGTACTCCTGCGGCAGCAGCCGTCGCATCCCCGGCTGGTTCATCAGGTAGCCGCGGTTGCGGTAGGTGAAGTAGCGCTTCGACTCATTGTCCGGGTACTGCGTGTGCATCCGCCCACCGAGGATCGGCTTGAACTCGTCCGCACCGTCCGGGTGCAGGTAGGACGTGGTGAGACAGGTGCCGAACGCCAGCCCGGAGCGCACCAGCCGGCGGTGGTACTCCACCTCGTCGCCGCGGATGAACAGCCGGTAGTCCGGCACCCCGATGACCTCCATCGCCTTGGCGCTGAGCAGCGCGCCGTTGAACAGGCTGGCGATGCCGGGCAGGAAGTCGCCCTCCAGTTCGTGCAGGTAGCGACGCCACACCACACCCTGGCGCAGCGGGAACGCCAGACGCTCCGGCTCGGTAATGTTGCACACCGCCGGGGAGACCTCCGCCAGTTGGTGGCGGGCGGCGACGTCGTAGAGGGTGGCCAGGACGTTCTCGTCGGCGGGCCGTCCGTCATCGTCGGCGCACCACACGGCGTCGACCCCGAGCGAGAGTGCGGTGAGGAAGCCGAGGGCGAACCCGCCGCCACCGCCGAGGTTCGTCTTCGAGGGGACGTACACCGCACGGTCGCCGGCGAGGTCCTCGAGCAGGACGCGCACCTCGTCCTGGCAGCCGTTGTCGACGACGATCACCTTGTCCACCGGGTGGGTCTGGTCGCAGACCACCTTCAGGGAGTGCTGCAGCAGCTCGACACGGTTGTAGGTGACGATGACGGCGGCGGTGGTGCCTGACGGGTTCAGGACGGCTGCGGAGGGTTCGGACATGGAGATCATTGTGCCATGTAGGGCCAGTGGAACCGGTGTGCGGCTCGTCTGGCCAGGACCGTCACCACCGGATAGGTGAGCGGACGGGAGAACTCTGGCGCCACAGGGAAGGCGGAGGACGCGGGTGCGAACAGGACGGTCATGGGCTGTCCGGTCACGGTGGAGGGGGTGAGAATCCCCTCGACCTGCGGGGAGTTGCCGACGGCGAGCTGGTCGTGAATGCTACGGGACCACGATCGGCAGATGGCCTTCGTCGCTTGGGGAAGCGTGGCACTGACACCCTGACGGATGGCCCAGTCCGACTCCGGCATGAGATTGAGTAGTCGCAGCGGACGCGACGGGGTCCAGGCGGTCATCAGTCGGTCGCCGCTGAGCACGATCGTCCTGAGTCCCTGGAAGACCTCGGCGAAGGCGGTGTCGGGGTCACCGGCACCGTAGTAGACGCCGTGGTCGGGGAAGGTGTCGCGCGGACCGGGGTGTGGGTCCCAGCGCATCGACGTCAGCGGTCCATATTCGCGGAACTGGTCCCACCGGGTGGGGTGGTTTCTGCGACTGGTCCGGACGCTGTGGATGCGCCAGATCGGGGAGTCGACGAGGACGAGGTCGCCCGCCTCCATGCTCAACGGCCGCCGTGGCGACCGCGGGTTCTTGGGGTGGTTCACCACATGTCCAGTTCGTCGGCGAGCTCAGCGACCAGAGTGGCTGATCCGCCGGCGCAGAGCCAGTCGACCGGGCTTGCACCGCCGAGCGCCTCGGTGGGCGTGGTCATGAAGGTCTCGATGACCCGCGGCGGCAGGTGGTCAGGCAGGGCAGGCAGGACGGTTCGGAGCCCGGGGACCGCCCGGGCATCCCCGGGGAACTGCCAGGTCGGGAACCGCAATGAGGTTCCTCGGACGCCTGCGCTCACCCCGTAGAGGTCGCCCTGCAAGCGGGAACGTCGGACGTTCGCCTCGGCGCGTCCGAGAAAGAGGGCGACCTCGGCGGTCGTCATCGACTCCTCCTCCACCTCGGCGGCGGCGAGTGCCTTTCCGGTGGCGGCACCGCTCACCGCGCGTTGCTGGGCGGGGCTGTTGAGGTCGTCGGCGGTGAGGTCGGCGTCCTCCAGCAGGAAGTCCCGTTCGCCACGGGTGAGGGGTTCAGCGGCACGGCCGACTTCGCCGAGGATGCCGATGAACTCCTCGGCGCCCATCGGCGACCCGTGCCGGAGCAGGGCGCGCTCCAGGGCCTCGATGTCGTCGAATGCTGCGCTGGTCACGGCATGAATGATGCGCGAGGATACGCCGTATCGCCATGGTGAACCGTGGGCGGTCGACCTCGGGTCAGCGGATGCCGCGCAGAGCCTTGCCGTAGGAACCGGTGCTTGTCGCGATCATGATGAACTGTGCAATGACGAGGCAGATGTGGAACGCCAGGACGATCCACCCCAGTACCGGGATGATGGTCAGCACCGCAAGCACCAGGTGCCAGATGCCCTTGCTGGTCTGCCCGAGGTAGAAGTTGTGGATGCCGAGGCCGCCGAAGAGGAAGCACAGAATCAGTGCGGCAACCATGGACTTCGGCTGGGCGGGAACCATCGGCTGCCCCTGCGGCTGGTGGGCGAGGTGCTGGGCCTGCTGGGCCAACGGGGTCGGCGGGGTCGCAGACTGCGGGCCGTACTTCGGGGCCGCCGAGGGCGCGGTCGACGGTGCGGACGTGGACGCCGGAGAAGGTGCGGGTGCTGCCGGACGGTCGAAGGTGTTGTTGGCGTTGGGGTTCTGTGCGTAGGGGTTGGTCATCTGGTGGCCTTTCTGGAGATGAGGGGTGATGTCCCTGGTGTCTGATGTTCAGTTGTTCACCGTATGGAACGGGTCGGACACGAAATCCTCGACTCGTCACTATGTTCGACATGGACGGCCTGTTACTCCCCACCGGCCCGAAGTAGGCATACCTGGAGGTACGGGAACCGCCCGGAACCCGTACCTCCAGGTATGCACATTTCACGCAGGCCGGGGTGCTGCCCTCAGTCGTTCTTCCCCGACTCGCTGAGCACGGCGTTGGTGTGGCGGACCATGGAGTGCGCCAGCTTCCGGTTCGCCCGCGCGCCCAGCACCGCACCGACACCCAACGGCAGCATCTTCGCGAAGGCGGCCCCGGTCATCCGGTGTCGCAGCTGGCGGAAGGCGATGCGTCCCAGTCGTGAGTTGATGTTCCGCTTCTCGGCCTCGCTGGCACCGCTCAGCTTCCGCAGGCCCTTGACCCCCCTCGCGCCCGACGCCGCAGACACCGCCTCATTCCCGGCCGCCCCTGCGATGCTGAACAGGATCAGACGTCGACGCGCTTCCCGGTGGTTGATGTCGATGCCGCGCAGCCGGGCGCTCGACAAGGTGTAGAGCGCGAAGACCTCGACGATGCCGAGCGCCTCGCCGCCGGCCGCACCCATGCTCAGGAGCGTCCCGATACCGGGGAAGAAGGCCAGCGCTCCGGTTCCCGCCCCGGTGCCGGTCGCCAGCGTGAGGAAGTGCCGGTCAATGACCTTCTGCTGCTCATCGACCATTTTTCTCCCGTGCCAGCGCTGGATGTGGTCGACGTACTTCTCGATCGCCGGGGCCTGGACCTCGGAGGCCTTGTCGACTACCGTGAAGAACTGACGGGCGAGCTTTCCGTCCGGCTCGTCCAAATCCGCGATGCCTTTGAGGGCTTCCCTGGATTCGGGAGACAGCTCGTCCTCACTGACGTCGGCGGATGTCCCGGCTGTTCCCGCTCTCCCCGCGGCCGCGGTGCCGGAATCGGTGGACGCATCGGTCCTGCGTAGACGGGAGATGTGCTTCAGGCGCTTCACACCCCTCAGGGTAGCGCCATCGCTACGCTACGGCAGCACACGTGCAGTGTTATCGGGATGCCGCAGCCGGACTACGACCGCACCTCACGCCGCCCTAAAGCCGGACTGCAGCCGTCCTATAGGCGCGCTACAGCCGCCCCAGGTCCCGCAGCACATTGCGCACGTGCTCCTGCGCCCCCGGCCCCTCGTACTGCCCGACGATCTCGTCGACCGGCCCGCAGGACCGGATCGACCCGTGGTCGACCCACAGTGCGGAGTCGCACAGCTGCGCCAGGAACTCATTGGAGTGTGAGGCGAACACCAGGATGCCGGACTTCTCCACCAGCGCCTGCAGCCGGATGCGGGCCTTCTCCATGAAGGACGCGTCGACCGCGCCGATGCCCTCGTCCAGCAGCAGGATCTCCGGCTCGATGGAGGTCACCACGCCCAGAGCCACACGCACGCGCATGCCGGTGGAGTAGGTGCGCAGCGGCATGGCCAGGTAGTCGCCGAGCTCGGTGAACTCCGCGATCTCGTCCATCTTGCGCTCCATGGACTTGCGGGACTCGCCGAGGAACAGGCCACGGACGATGATGTTCTCGAAGCCCGAGATCTCCGGGTCCATGCCCACACCCAGGTCGAAGACTGGGGCGACACGGCCCTTCACCACGGCAGACCCGCGGGTCGGCTCGTAGATGCCGGAGAGCAGGCGCAGCAGGGTGGACTTGCCGGCACCGTTGTGGCCGACCAGCCCGATGCGGTCGCCCTCCTTGAGGTGCAGGTTGATGTCCTTGAGTGCCTCGACGACGACGGTGTTGTCGGCGTTGCGTCCGATGGCGCCGCCCGCCGCACCGAGGAAGGCCTTCTTCAGGGAGCGGGACTTCGCGTCGAAGATGGGGAAGTCGACGCAGGCGTTGTAGGTGTCGATGGAAACCATGATTCTCTTCTCTCCTGCTTTCCTAGACCCAGTAGCTCACACGGGAGCGCCACTGGCGCATGAAGACCATGGCGAACAGGGTGCCCAGCACGGTCAGTGCGATCACGATCAGCCAGGAGCGCAGCTCGACTGGCTGGTCGATCATCGGGCCACGGACAACGGCCATGTAGTGGTACAGCGGGTTGAGCTCGGCCAGGTAGGCCTTGTTGCCGAGCTCACCTATGCGGTCCTTCAGGGTGGAGTCCATCCACACGATCGGGGTCATGTAGAACAGCAGCTGCACCAGGGACTCCAGCAGCGGGGCCACGTCGCGGAAGCGGGTGGCGATGATGCCGAAGAACATCGACACCCACACGCCATTGGCCACCAGCAGGGCCAGGCCCGGGATGGCCAGCAGCACCTCCCACCCGACCGGGATCTGGAAGATCGCCAGCAGCACCAGCCAGATCACCAGGTTGTGCAGCAGGAACAGGAACTGCCGCCACACCAGCCGGTAGACGTGCACGCTCAACGCACTGGGAAGCTGCTTGATCAGGCCCTCGTTGGTGATGAACACCTGGGAGCCCTCGTTGATGCAGCCGGCGATGAAGCTCCACAGGATCAGGCCGACGGCGACGTGCGGCAGGAACTCCTTCAGCTCGATGTTGAACAGCAGGGAGTACAGCAGACCCAGGGCGGTGGCCATCACACCGGTGGCGATGGTGATCCACACCGGACCCAGGACGGAGCGGCGGTAGCGCTGCTTGATGTCCTGCCAGCCCAGTACGAGCCAGAGTTCGCGCTGGCCGAAGCCGCGTTTCAGGTCGTCCCACGCGGCGCCGAGAGTCTGGGACTTCGACACAGGTGTGGAGTCGCCTTCGGGAGCGGCGACGAAACGCTCGTACTCCGCTGAGGTGGCGACGGGGGTTTTCTCGGAATCGGACACGGGATTACGGTACCCCGCGGTGGGGCCGGGGAGGGAAACTCACGCGAACCGGGGTGGTGGGTGCGACCCGCTCCGCGACCACTCCGCGACCACTCCGCGACCACTCCGCGACCACTCCGCGACCACTCCGCGACCGCTCCGCGCTTGCGCCGCGCCGGCCTTGCCGACAGACATCTTCTACCGATGTCCGGCCCGGGATGTAGTATCAGTGGCGGTCGAGACAGCAATGGAAAGGGGTCGACGGACAGTGTTCGACATCGCCAGGGTGCGTGGACTCTACGAATCGTCGTCCGAGGGCTGGACATATCTGAACGCAGCTCAGCGGGCGCAGCTGCCCGAGAAGGTCAGCTCCGCGGTGGCGCGCGCCTTCCGCGCCGCGCCGCTGCAGGGGGAGTCAGGACGTCCCCGCGGCGATGCCGCGGTGACCGCCGCGCGCGAGGCGATCGCCGACCTGGTCGGTGCGTCCCCCGAGTGTGTGGTGCTGGGCCCGTCGCGGGCGGCCCTGCTGGGAACCCTGGCGACCGCGGTGCCCCGCAAGCTGCGGATGGGACGCGGGGTCGTCCTGTCACGCATCGACGACCCGGCGAACTCCACCCCCTGGAAGCTCGCCGCGGACCTCTACGGTGCGACGGTGCAGTGGGCGGAGGCCGACCTGACCAGTGGCGCTCTCCCGGCCTGGCAGTACACCAGCCTGATCAGCATGGACACCTCCATCGTGGCGGTGCCGGCGGCGAACTCGCACCTGGGTACGGTCACCGACATCCGGGCGATCTCCGATACGCTGCGCGCGAAGTCGCACGGTTGGCTGGTCGTCGACGCCGGTGCCTACGCCCCCTACCGCCTGATCGACATGGCGGCCTGGGGTGCGGACGTCGTCGCCCTCGACATTGCTCCGCTGGGCGGCCCTGAGGTCGGGGCGCTCGTCTTCCGTGACCCCTCCCTGCTCGCCGAACTGCACACGAACGAGGCGCGCCGCGGACGCCACGCCACCCCGGACCCGCAGGCCCTGGCCGCGCGCCGGGTCGCCGCGCTGGAGCGCGACGGCATCTCACCGGGTCTGCTCGGTGGTGTGCCCGCCGTGGTCAACCACCTCGCCGAGTTGGACGAGGACGCCACGGGTACCCGACGTGAGCGCCTGGCGACGTCGCTGGCCTCCACCTCGGAGTACCTGGGGGGCCTGGCCGACTACCTCATCGACGGGCTGCGGGACCTGGACCGGGTGCACGTCATCGGTGTCGACGGGGAGTCCGACGGCGCCCACGACGATTCCACCTGGGGACGCCAGGGAAACCACGTCGACCGCCTGCCGCGGGTGAGTTTCCTGGTGCAGGGCATCGAGGCGGCAAGCGTGGGGGAGCGGTTGCTGAGCAACGGTGTCGTCGCCCAGACCGTGGGTCTGGAGGAGAGTGCGCTGTTCGACCAGATGGGTGTCGCAGAGATGGGCGGGGCGGTGTGCGTGGCCCTGGCCCCGCACAACACCCAGTTCGACGTGGACCTGCTGGTCCGCATCGTCGGCGGGATGGTGTAGCGGCCTACAGGCCGGCGACCTCGAGCACGACCTTGCCGGTGATCTCCCCGGCGAGCAGCGCCTTGTGGGCGTCCGCGGCATCCTGCACGTCGAAGACCCGGTCGACGTGGTGGGTGATCGTGCCGTCGGCCAGCAGCGGCCACACGTTCTCCACGGTCTCGGCGACGATCCGGGCCTTGTCCTCCCGGTCGCGGTAGCGCAGGCCGGTAGCGGAGACGTTGCCGCGCTTGCTCAGCAGTTTGGCGATGTTCAGCTCGCCCTTCACACCACCCTGCATGCCGATGATCACCAGGTGACCGTCCGGCGCCAGGGCCGAGATGTTGCCGTCGAGGTACTTCGCGCCGATGATGTCGAGGATCACGTCGGCCCCACCGATGCTCTTGACGACGGCGACGAAGTCCTCCTCGCGGTAGTTGATTAGCACATCCGCCCCGTAGCGGGTGCAGACGTCCAGCTTCTCCTGGCTGCCGGCGGTGACCGCCACCTGCACGCCGAGCGACTTGGCCAGCTGGATGGCGAAGATGCCCACCCCACCGCCACCACCGTGGATCAGCAGGGTGTCGCCCTCCTCGAGGTGCGCGGTCATCATCAGGTTCGACCAGACCGTGCAGGCCACCTCGATGACACTGGCGGCCTCGGCGAGGCTGAAACCGTCGGGGATCGGGACGAGCTGGCCGACCGGCACGGTGGTGTACTCGGCGTAGGCGCCGCCGGAGAGCAACGCGCCGACCTCGTCGCCGACCTCGTAGGGGGTGCCGTCCGGACGGGTACAGCCGTTCGGGTCGGAGATCATCCCGGTGGCCTCCAGGCCGAGGATCTCGGACACCCCGTTCGGCGGTGGGTAATGGCCCTTGGCCTGCAGTGTGTCTGCGCGGTTCAGCCCGGCGGCGGCGACCTGCACCAGCACCTCGCCCTCGTGCGGTGTGGGGGTGTGGGTCTCCTGCCAGGACAGGGAGTAGGGGTCGTTCAGGTCAGTCTGGATGATGGCCTTCATACTCCCCAGCGTACGGATCATCGGGCGTCGTGGGGGCCCGTCGGAGCCTGGGGGGGGTCAGCCGCCGGAGCGTCGGCGGCGGACCACCCGCAGGATCATGGGGTTGATGATCAGCGCGACACCGGGGTACACCAGCAGCCCGAGGCCGAAGATCACCGGCTCTCCGGCGTCCTGGCGTCCGAACCACATGCCCAGCACCACCAGGACCGCGCCGGCGATCACCTGCCACAGCGTCGCCCGGTGACGGGTGCTGAGCCCGGTACCATTGACGATCCCACCGAGGATCCCCCAGGAGAACAGCAGCCAGGTCAGGGGGATGAGCACGAAGGCGGTGTCAGCCGAGCTTGTGGCGCCCACCCGTGCCGCGATCGGCAGCAGGATGAAGGACGCCACGACCGCGACACCGCCGATGATCGCCCATGTCCGGGACGGGACGCCTCCGGGGTCGTGGTCAGCTGAACGGGCGGCTGATCTGTTCATGGGACCGTTCTACCCCAAAACCGTGTTCCGCCGCTGTGGCACAGCCGCGAGTCGGGGAGGCAGACCCGGGGATCGACGGCTGTACGAGGTGGTTCGGTGTTTCCCGGCGCCGGTGCGATACACTGGGTCCGCTGCGACGGCCCAGGCCAGATACGCAGCGTTGGAGATGTGGCAGAGCGGCCGAATGCACTGGTCTTGAAAACCAGCGACGAGAGATCGTCCAGGGGTTCAAATCCCCTCGTCTCCGCCAAACTTTGTCGTGGGGGACAACCGGCTACGGACCGGCTACAGGCCGGCTACACCACCTGCACCATGTCGCCGACCTGCAGGTGGTTGAAGAAGGCGACGGCGTCGTCGTGCCACAGTCGGACGCAACCGTGCGAGAGGACCGTCGGGGCGCCCTCGTGGAAGGCGATCCCGATGTCGTGCGGGTAGGTCGACCCGGCGGAGAAGTACACCGCATACGGCATCGGCGCGTTGTAGGGGCGCGACCACTCGTCGACCACCTTGCGGGTGACCCGGGTCGTCCCCGGCGGGGTCTCGAACCCGGGCTTGCCGGTGCTGACCTGGACCGGACCGCGCACGACATTGCCGGCGCCGTCCTGCAGCCACGCCTGCTGGCTGCCGAGGCTCACGCAGGCCCGGGCCTGGGCGGAGCAGGGCGTCGACGGAGCCGACCGAGACTGAGGCTGCGGCTGCGGCTGTGGTGCGGGGGACGGGGCAGGTGCCTGTCCACCGGGTCGGGGCAGCGACCCGGGCAGTGCGTCCTCGATGGAACTCTGCAGGTCGGAGACGCCCGAGAGGTCACGCACGTCCGGCAGGTCACCCAGGCCCGGGATCGACGGCAGCGACTGGGCGACCGTCTGGGTCTGGGTGGCCGTGGCGCCGGGGGAGCCACCGTCACCACCGTCACCTGGGGCAGCGGTCGCTGCCGGGGCGACGGCGAACGCGGCCACCATGGCGACGGCACCGATGAACAACTTCATGAGTCGACCGATGGTGTTCATCGGAACTCACCTTCACTTTCAGGCACTCCCGTGCGTTTTGGTGTCGAGGATGTCGTTACTTCCACCGTACGCGCCCGGCAAAATGTTTCATCTCACTCCAGCACCGTGATGCGTTCGAGCTCCGGCAGTCGCAGCGTGGTCCCGTCGGCCAGCTTCACCCGGACGTCCTCCCCGACCTCGGCGGTCACCAGCGATATCCAGCGGAAACTGTCCCGGTCCACTGCGCGCCGGGAGACGTCGAACAGCCACAGTGTCCGGTCGACCACCAGGCTCGCCCCAGCGAACTCATCGCCGACGAGCTGCAGGTGGTAGACGTGCCCGTCGAGCGCATCGCGCCGCAGTCCGCTCAGCGAGGTCACCGGGCCAGCCGGGGCGTCCACTGCGCTGATCCGGCTGACCAGCCCGAACCGGTGGACGAAGCCGTCGGTGTCGAGGATCGTCAGCGGCCCGCCGACACTCGCCGCGCGCACCCCGCCGTGGCGCCACACCGTGGGCTGCGGCATCTCGGCACTGACGGAGCCGCCGGAGCCCCTCTTGCGCCCGGCCCGCGGTGTCGGTCCGGACCGCGCCGGACGCACCGCTGCCCAGGTGTCGTCGATGGTGACCCGGTGCGCGGGCTGCTCGGTGTCGATGAGGAAGCGCCCCGACCCGCCGGAACCGACCGTCAGGTCCGCCGGCAACCGTGCCGGACGCTCGGACGCCAGAGCGTCCAACACCTCCACTACCTCCTCGTCGGTGGAGTTCCAGGCGATGCCCCTGGTCTCGAGGATGCCGTAGACCTGCGGCAGGGTCAGGTCGGGCTGGGCCTCCCAGACGCTGCGGACAGCGTCGAGGACTCGGGGAATACGCAGGGGGTCTTTCACGGTCACCAACGCTACTCGACGGGGACGTGATCCCCCGCGACCCGGACCGCCGGCTCCCGACCCGGACCGCCGGCTCCCGACCCGGACCGCCGGGGACCGCGACCAGAACAAAGCCGACGGAGAGGTCACTTATCGTCCTCGAAAATGACCCCTCCGTAGCCTTAGTTCCCCAGCCCCCGTAGACGTGTCGGATAAGTGGGACGGATCGTCGCCCTGGCCCGGGTAACCCATCGAATGGTCCCACCTATCCAACATCACCCGACCTCACCCCACATCGCCGGAGACCACTTGACGCCGCCCGACATCATCTGACATCGCCCGACACCATCCCGCAGGAGCAGAGGTAGGTGTATGCGGCGAAGATCGCACCGGGAATGCAGGCCGGGTGACGCACCAGAAACTGCCCGTTAACGCACCCGAAATAATCGTGCCACATAATGAGACTTCCGCATTGTGCGCCAGTTGGACGAGCTGGTGCAGGCAGGCGTCCGCACCCTGACCGGTGCGACACAAAAGGACGTCCCGATCCACGAATGGAGGTTGACTACCCCCGTGACCAGAACAGAGGCACGACACCCGAACGCTGAGGCACGCACCGCAGGTCGAGAAGAAAGCACCGCCCGAACGGTAGCCACGACAGCACCCGGTCCCCAGGGCCTGTACCACCCGAGCCGCGAACACGACGCCTGTGGTGTCGCGTTCGTCGCCGACATGCACGGCCGGGCCACCCACGACATCGTGGACAAGGGCATCCGGGCACTGGTGAACCTGGACCACCGCGGTGCCGCGGGTGCCGAGAAGAACACCGGCGACGGTGCGGGCATCCTGCTGCAGGTCCCCGACCGCTTCTACCGGGAGGTCCTCGCCGAGCAGGGCATCGAGCTGCCCGCCGCCGGCACCTACGCCACCGGTATCGCCTTCCTCCCGGCCTCCCGCATGGCCGCCCTCGACGCCATGCGCGCCGTGGAATCCATCATCGCCGAGGAGCAGCTCGACCTCATCGGCTGGCGTGAGGTCCCGGTCGACGACTCCGCTCTGGGTGCGATGGCCCGCGACGCTGAGCCGATCTTCTACCAGCTCTTCCTCTCCGGCACGGACGCTGCCGGCAACGTCCTGGAGGGCATCGAGCTGGACCGCCGGGTGTGGTTCGTCCGCAAGCGCGCCGAGCGCGAGCTCGGTTCCAAGGGCCCGGGCTCCGGCACCGGCGCAGACACCATCTACTTCCCGTCGCTGTCCGCCCGGACCATCGTCTACAAGGGCATGCTGACCACCCCGCAGCTGCGGGACTTCTACCTTGACCTGCAGGATGAGCGTGTCGAGTCCGCCCTGGCGATCGTCCACTCCCGTTTCTCCACGAATACCTTCCCGTCCTGGCCGCTGGCGCACCCCTTCCGTCTGCTCGCGCACAACGGCGAGATCAACACGGTGCGCGGCAACGAGAACTGGATGCGTGCCCGCGAGTCCCAGATCCGTTCGGAGGCCCTCGGCGACATCGAGCGCGTCCTGCCGATCTGCGACCCCGCCGGCTCCGACACCGGACGCTTCGACGAGGCCCTGGAGCTGCTCCACCTCGCCGGACGTTCCCTCCCGCACGCGGTGATGATGACCGTCCCGCAGGCCTGGGAGCGCCACCGCAACATCGACCCGGACGTCCGCGCCTTCTACGAGTACCACTCCTCCCTCATGGAGGCGTGGGACGGCCCGGCCGCCCTGGTGTTCACCGACGGCACCGTCATCGGCTCGGTGCTCGACCGCAACGGCCTGCGTCCCGGACGCGTGTGGGTCACCCGCGACGGCCTGGTCATCGGTGGTTCCGAGACCGGCCTGCTGCCCGTGCCGCCGGAGGAGATCGTCCAGCGTCGCCGGATCGAGCCCGGCCGTATGTTCCTCGTTGACACGAAGCAGGGGCGCATCATCCCGGACGAGGAGATCAAGACCGCCCTCGCCGACAAGCCCTACCGTCAGTGGGTCGAGGAGAACCTGGTGCGCTTCGGTGACCTGCCGCAGGCCCAGTACGACCCGATGAGCCACGAGCGTGTGGTGCTGCGTCAGCGCGTCTTCGGTTTCACCGAGGAGGATGTCGACCTGCTCATCGCGCCGCTGGCCAGGACCGGTGCCGAGGAGCTCGGCTCGATGGGCACCGACACACCCATCGCCGCGCTGTCCGACCGTCCCCGGATGCTCTTCGACTTCTTCGCCCAGCGCTTCGCCCAGGTCACCAACCCGCCGCTGGACTCCATCCGCGAGAAGATGGTGACCAGCATGTTCACCCAGTTGGGACGCCAGGTCGACATCACCACCGAGGTGCCTGAGGCCGCCCACCGGATCCACCTGGACACCCCCGTCCTGAAGAACTCCGCCCTGCTCACCCTGCGTGAGGCCGGCCGGCACGAGGGCCTCGGCGACTTCCGCTCCGCGGTGATCTCCGGCCTGTACCCGGTCGCCCATGGCGGCCGCGGCATGCGCGAGGCCATCGAGCGCGTCCGTCGTGAGACCTCCCAGGCCATCGCCGACGGCGCGACCCTGATCATCCTCTCCGACCGTGAGTCGGACGAGCGCCTCGCCCCGATCCCCTCCCTGCTGCTGACCAGCGCCGTCCACCAGCACCTCGTCGCCGAGCGCACCCGCACCCGGGCGTCGCTGATCATCGAGTCCGGTGACGCCCGCGAGGTCCACCACCTCGCCATGCTGCTGACCTTCGGCGCGGACGCGATCAACCCCTACATGGCCATGGAAACCATCGACGAGCTGCGCATCCGTGGTGAGCTCGGCGAGCTGACCACCG
Source organism: Candidatus Corynebacterium faecigallinarum (assembly GCF_052264515.1). Classification (NCBI taxonomy): domain Bacteria; kingdom Bacillati; phylum Actinomycetota; class Actinomycetes; order Mycobacteriales; family Corynebacteriaceae; genus Corynebacterium; species Candidatus Corynebacterium faecigallinarum. The sequence continues at coordinate 4,949 of NZ_JBQQOC010000008.1, read as the reverse complement.
GTGAGGCCTGCGACAACTTCGTCGCCGCCGCCACCGCCAGCGTGCAGAAGATCATGTCCAAGATGGGCATCGCCACCGTGGCGTCCTACCGTGGCGCACAGCTCGCCGACGTCACCGGCCTGCACCAGCGCGTCCTCGACGACTACTTCACCGGCTGCTTCAGCCCGATCTCCGGCATCGGCCTGGACGAGATCGCCGCCGACGTCGCCGTGCGTCACCGCTTCGCCTTCCTGCCGCGGCCCGAGGAGGCTGCCCACCGGGAGCTCGAGATCGGTGGCGAGTACAAGTGGCGCCGCGAGGGCGAGTACCACCTGTTCAACCCGGAGACCGTCTTCAAGCTGCAGCACGCCACCCGCACCGGCGCCTACCGCATCTTCAAGGAGTACTCCGAGAAGGTCGACAACCAGTCCAAGCGCCTGGCCACCCTGCGTGGCCTGTTCGAGTTGCACTCCGACCGCCCGTCGATCCCCGTCGAGGAGGTCGAGCCGGTCAGCGAGATCGTGAAGCGGTTCTCCACCGGCGCGATGAGCTACGGCTCCATCTCCGCCGAGGCCCACGAGACCCTCGCCATCGCGATGAACCAGCTCAAGGGCATGTCGAACTCCGGTGAGGGCGGCGAGGACCCCGCCCGCTTCGAGCCGGAGGCCGACGGCACCTGGCGTCGTTCGGCGATCAAGCAGGTCGCCTCGGGACGCTTCGGCGTGACCAGCCACTACCTCAACAACTGCACCGACATCCAGATCAAGATGGCCCAGGGAGCCAAGCCCGGTGAGGGCGGCCAGCTGCCGCCGCACAAGGTCTACCCGTGGATCGCCGAGGTGCGTGTCACCACCCCGGGTGTCGGCCTGATCTCCCCGCCGCCGCACCACGACATCTACTCCATCGAGGACCTGGCGCAGCTCATCCACGACCTGAAGAACGCCAACCCGGACGCCCGGATCCACGTCAAGCTCGTCGCCGAGCAGGGCGTGGGCACCGTCGCCGCCGGTGTCTCCAAGGCACATGCGGACGTGGTGCTGATATCCGGGCACGACGGCGGAACCGGTGCGTCCCCCCTGAACTCGCTGAAGCACGCCGGTGGTCCCTGGGAGCTCGGCCTCGCCGAGACCCAGCAGACCCTGCTGATGAACGGCCTGCGTGACCGCATCACCGTCCAGTGCGACGGCCAGATGAAGACCGGACGCGACGTCATCGTCGCCGCCCTCCTCGGCGCCGAGGAGTTCGGCTTCGCCACCGCACCGCTGGTCGTCGAGGGCTGCATCATGATGCGCGTCTGCCACCTGGACACCTGCCCGGTGGGCGTGGCTACCCAGAACCCGGACCTGCGCAAGCGGTTCACCGGCCAGGCCGAGCACGTCGTCAACTTCTTCACCTTCATCGCCGAAGAGGTCCGCGAGTACCTCGCCGAGCTCGGCTTCCGCAGCGTGGAGGAAGCCGTCGGCCACTCCGAGTGCCTGCGCGACGGCAGCAGGGAGATCACGGGCACCGGCGGCAGCGACGGTAAGAGCCACAAGACCGCCGGCGCGCTGGACCTCTCCCCGATCTTCCACCAGCCCGACAGCCCCTTCATGCACCAGGACCGCCACCGCACCAAGGAGCAGGACCACAGCCTGGAGGGCGCGCTGGACAACCAGATCCGCGCCGCCGCCGAGGAGACCATCCGACGCGCCGCCGCCGGTGAGGGCACCAGCATCGACCTGGCGTACCCGATCGCCAACGTCAACCGCTCGGTCGGCACCATGACCGGCTCACTGATCAGCCGGGTCGCCGGACGAGACGGACTGCCGGACGGCACCGTGAACCTCACCTTCACCGGCTCGGCCGGAAACTCCTTCGGAGCCTTCGTGCCCAAGGGCATGACCCTGACCCTGTTCGGCGACGCCAACGACTACGTCGCCAAGGGACTCTCCGGTGGCACCATCGCCATCCGCCCCGACGACCGGGACGCCGCGGTCGGCGAGCACCAGGTCATCGCCGGCAACGTGCTCGGCTTCGGCGGCGTCTCCGGTGAGATGTTCATCCGCGGTGCGGTCGGCGAGCGCTTCTGCGTCCGCAACTCCGGCGTCACCGCCGTGGTCGAGGGCATGGGCAACCACGGCTGCGAGTACATGACCGGCGGCCGGGTGATCAACCTCGGCCCGGTCGGCGAGAACTTCGGCGCCGGCATGTCCGGCGGTATCGCCTACCTGCTGGACGACGGCACGGGCCTGGACGGCATCGCCAAGCGCATCAACCCCGAACTCGTCGACGTGGAGCTGGTCGGCAGCCGGGCCGACACCGCCGACCCCGCCGAGCTCGACTGGCTGGTCGACACCATCGGCCGCCACCGCCAGCTCACCGGATCCACCATCGACGTGGACCCCTGCGCACTGATCAAGGTCATGCCGCGCGACTACCGGCGCGTCCTGCAGACCATCGAGGCCGCCCGCGATGCCGGCCTCGACACCGACGGCATCAACGCCGCCATCATGGAAGGAGTGAAGTAATGGCTGACCCGCACGGATTCATGAAGTACCGCCGTAAGGAGGCGGCCAACCGTCCCGTCCCGCTGCGCCTGCTGGACTTCAAGGACGTCCACGAGCACATGGCCGACAGTGACGTCGAGACCCAGGCCGCACGCTGCATGGACTGCGGTGTGCCCTTCTGCCACGACGGCTGCCCGCTGGGCAACATCATCCCCGAGTGGAATGACCTGGTGCGCCGCGGCCGCTGGGAGGAGGCCTACAACCGGCTGCACGCCACGAACAACTTCCCCGAGTTCACCGGACGCATCTGCCCCGCCCCCTGCGAGGGTGCCTGCGTGCTCGGAATCGAGGGCATCGGCGCCGGCGCCGGGATCGGCGAACCGGTCGCCATCAAGACCGTGGAGCTGCAGATCGTCGAGCACGCCTACGAGCACGGCTGGGTGAAGCCGGTGACGGCCAGCTTCTCCACCGGCCAGTCCGTGGCCGTGGTCGGCTCCGGTCCCGCCGGTCTGGCCGCCGCCCAGCAGCTCACCCGCGCCGGGCACCGGGTCACCGTCTTCGAGCGGGACGACCGCATCGGCGGCCTGCTGCGCTACGGCGTGCCGGACTACAAGCTCGAGGCCCGCTATATCGACCGGCGTATCGAGCAGATGGAGGCCGAGGGCACCATCTTCCGCACCAGCATCTCCCCGTCGGTGGAGGACCTCGCCGGCTTCGACGCCGTGGTCATGGCCGTCGGCGCGACCGTCCCGCGTGAGGTTTCCTTCGCTGGCCGTGAGCTCGACGGCGTTCACCAGGCGATGGACTACCTGCCGCAGGCCAACCGGGTCGTCGCCGGTGATATTGAGGAGCCGGAGATCACCGCCCGTGGCAAGAACGTCGTGATCATCGGCGGCGGCGACACCGGCACGGACTGCTTCGGCACCGCCCTGCGTCAGGGTGCCGCCTCGGTCCGCCAGTTCGACTACAACCCGACGCCGGGGGAGAACCGCACCGCCGGTAACCCGTGGCCGGTGTGGCCGAAGATCTGGCGCGTGGCCACCGCCCATGAAGAAGGCGAGTACACCATCACCGGTAACGAGTCCGCCGATGAGATCGCCGCACTGGGGCTGGCGTCGCGGGCCCCGGGTGAGCCGCTGGGTCACCGGGACTTCCGTATCAACACCGTGGAGCTCACCGGTGAGGACGGTAAGGTCACCGGCCTGCACGCCGCGCAGTGCGAGCGGACGCCGGACGGCATGGTCAACCTGCCGGGCACCGATGTCGTGATGGACGCTGACCTGGTGCTGCTGGCCGTCGGCTTCACCGGTGCGGACCAGAAGGGCATCGTCTCCGAGCTGGGGCTGCCGGTGGATGCGCGTGGCCGGTTGGTCCGCGACGACAACTACCGCAGCTGGTGGCCGGAGACCCCGGGGATCCGCGAGGCCGGTTTCGACGCCCCGGTGTTCTCCACCGGTGATGCCGGACGTGGCGCGTCGCTGATCGTCTGGGCCATTGCCGAGGGCCGTGCCTGTGCCGCGGAGGTCGACCGGGTGCTGATGGGCGAGACCGCGCTGCCGAACCCGGTCGCCCCGTCGGACGCGCCGCTGAGCGTGTAGCGCGGCTGGGCTGAACCCCGCGCTGCTGAGCCTGGCACAACGCAACATAGACGGAGAGGTCACTCTGAGCCCTGAAAAGTGACCTCTCCGTCTATGTTGCGTGCTGCCGTGGTTGGACTGCCGTCGGACTACCGTAGGTCGCCGCAGAGGGGGCCGGCGCACTGAGTACACTGACCTCATATGACCAGCGCCGCCCTCCTCAGCATCCTCGTCGCCTGGCTGCTGGCTATCGCCTCGCCGGGTCCGGACCTGGTGCAGATCCTGCGGCTGGGGGCGGTGCGGCGCAACGGTGTCGCCTGCGCCCTGGGCATCATGACCGGCAACACCCTGTGGATCGTCGCCAGCATGCTCGGGCTGTCCACCCTGGCCAATACCGTGGACTGGGTGCTGACCGTCCTCTTCCTCGTCGGCGGTTCCTTCCTGATGTGGATGGGACAGGGCGCGTTGCGCTCCGGGCTGGCCGAACGCCGGTCGGCTCGCACCGTGGTCGCTGCCGGGCAGGACGGGCAGGATGGGCAGGACGCAGTGATGGGGGACGCAGCGTCCGACAACACCCCGACCGCCACCACCCTCCGCGTCACCACCGCCCAGGCCTGGCGTCTCGGTCTTGCCACCAACCTGGCGAATCCGAAAGCGCTGGTGTTCTTCGGCGCGGTCTTCGCCGGCTTCGTCCCGCCGGACACCAGCTGGGCGATGCGCGGCATCATCCTGGTGATGCTGCTGGCCACAGGTATAGCCTGGTTCGTTGCCGTGGCGTGGATGGTGTCGGTGCCGCGCCTGTCCCGCGCCCTGCAGCGCGCGGGCGCCTGGATCGACATCGTCGCCGGTGTGGTGTTCCTGCTCCTCGGTGCATTCCTGGTGTTCGAGGGAATAATCGGGGCAATCT